>JALUUH010000059.1 GCA_027021445.1 Gammaproteobacteria bacterium | reverse complement strand
CAAAGAAAAAACGATACTGAATAAATAAGGCTTCAATCGGCCGGCACGGCCTAGATTGAAGCCTCTGTTGAACTAACATTAATGGCGAAGCAGTTCAACTACAGGAGTCCTCTAGGGGAAAGCAAATAAAAAAGAGAGGAATAGCATAAAACAGTTGTAAAAAGAATACTCGGGGTCTGTGGTATTACACTTATTTAGCAGCCAAAAACCGATAAAATCATCCATTCTGGGAGTGTCACTATTGTAAAAACTGTTTTTTATCTGCTTTAGGTGCTTATTTTTAAGGTTGTAAGCATAAACGTTCCAGCCTTTGCGACAGCAAAAGTATCAGGAAGCAGCCAAAGATTTTAAGGGTGTGTAGGTATAAACAGGTGGTCCTCTTACAGGATCGATAGTAGCCTGATAAACCAAAGTACCTTTTTTACAAGTTGGGCATTTATTCACATCCAGTCCTTTGCTTTTCCAAAAATCCACCCAGTTGATGTTTTTGATTTTGGGTGCATCGGGAAAGACCCTGTTCTTCCATACGGAACTGAGAAAACCATAATGTCTGATTCTGCAAAAGCCCTTTGGAAGAAAATGGAGGCTGAGTCTTCGGACAAACTCGTGGTTGGAAAGGCTCATGACTTTGGTTTGATTTGCGTGGCGATAATCCTTATAATGAAAAGAGACCTTTTGGTCATCAAAAGCAATAATTCGATGATTACTGATAGCGATATTATGGGTGTATCGAGCCAGATATCCAATAAGGCCTTCATTTCCACCAAAAGGAGGTTTGGCATAAACGACCCATTTTTTAGCTAAAATGTTAAGACACAAATTTTCAGTATCGTCCAGTCCCTGCTGCTCAAAGAAGTCATTGAGTTGTGCGATGAACAAATTTTTGAACATTTTGCTGAGGGCTTTGACCGGAAAAAGAAATTTGCCATTACCTTTTGCTGTTTTCCACTTACCGTGTAAGGATATGCCTCCACCTGGCACAATACAATGTACATGAGGGTGAAAACTAAGATTGCTGCCCCATGTATGCAAAACCATGCCTGCCCCTATTTGAGCACCGAGGTATTTATGATTCCACCCAAAAGCATTAATAGTCTGCCATGCACACTTCATGAGCAGGGAGTAAAGCTGACGCGGATAGGCCAGACATAATTCATTTAACTCATGAGGCAGAGTGAAGACGAGATGATAATAATGACAGTTTACAAACTGCTGTTTTCTAGCTTCAATCCACTGTTCTTTTTGGGTGTTTTGACAAAGGGGGCAATGCCTGTTTCTACAGGAGTTGTATCGATAATGTCGTTCTCCACATTGATCACAAACATAGAGATGCCCTCCCATCGAAGGCGTTCTGCATCGCCTGATGGCATCAAAAATGCGCAACTGATAGTTGTTGTATCGTTGCAAAATATGTGGCCATTGGCTATTAATAATTTGAGCAATGGCATTAGCTCCAGCCAATGTTAATTGGCTTTAGAAGCGTAAATCCTATCAAAAGGACTAAAGCGGCTGCTTGCCTGCAATCTGGCTACGTGCAGATAAATAAGCGTGGTTGTGATGTGAGCATGGCCAAGCAGTTTGCTAAGGGTATCGATGTCCATGCCGAATTCAAGCAGATGCGTGGCATAGCTATGTCTGAGGCTATGAATAGTAGCCTGTTTGTGAATTCCAGCCCGTTTAACGGTCTCTTTCATCGCCCATTGTACCCCTCTTTGTGAAAGAGGAGCACCAATACTTTTGCCATTAAAAAGAAAGACCTTTGGGTGATAGGCATCGATATACTTCCGTAAACCTTTAGCTATTAGAGGACTCAGAGGTACATATCGGTCTTTATTGTATTTCGTTTGTCGAATATGAATCATCATGCGGTCAAAATCGACATCTTCAAGTTTTAGATTACGCACTTCTTTGGAACGCAGCCCTGCCGAATAAACGAGACTAAGCAGTACCCTGTGTTTAAGGATTCTGCCTGCTGCAAAAAGTCGTTTACACTCTTGGGGACTGAGCACAACGGGTAGTTTATTCTCCTTTTTGAGAGACGGCAATTTTATAATACGATCCTCCAAATCGTAGATACGAAAAAGGAATCGAAGTCCATAAACAGTATGCTTGAAGTAAGAACGAGAAGGGTTTTGGCCTGTCAGCAAAAATTGAAGATAACCATTGATCTGCTCTTCATCCAGTTGGGTAGGAATACATTTAAAATGAAGGCTGATTTTGGCAATACATCTTCCATAATTGAGTAAGGTGGACCTGGACAGCCCCCCGAGGACTACTTTTTGCTCCAATCGTTCATACATTGAACAAAAATCAGTAACTTCACCCTTAGCCGTATCTATAATCCGGCTGCTTTTAATACTTTGCATAAGTATAGTGTTTTGGTTAATAAATACCTATACTTATGCTTTTTTGCGGACATCGTCAAATGTGTCGCTTGCGACTTAGTTCAACAATGGCTAAGACGTAAGTGTCGCTATCGCGCCACCTACGCTTAGCCTCCCGTTATCATCGATTAAAATAACTTAACGTACAGAAAACCAACAAAGTCCGGAAGATTGTCGCTCGTTTGGCGGCAATGAAAAATGAGAAAAAGGGACGGAAATA
>JALUUH010000058.1 GCA_027021445.1 Gammaproteobacteria bacterium | reverse complement strand
ATCTACATTCATGATCGTTTCCATCAAGGGATCATGAACAGGATTTGAGCTTATTTCACCTCTCTTAGACTCATTTCGTATTGGAAATAAGGCCTTGCTTCAGACTCATTTGGTATTGGACAAGGCTGTTTGTCATCACCTTTTGCTTTAGCGCAGCAACATCTTCTGCGGTTTGCGGAAAGTTCTCCATCAGGTCTTCTACAATAAGCGAACCTTCATCGCCGGAGATATTGCTGATATTGTAGAGACTTGTGATTTTGTCTAGATAGGGAACGGTGTTTTCCAACTCTAGATGAAAGTCACGCAGCTTGCTAAGGAATGGGAGTGAAAAAACATTGTTCGATTTAATCGCAGCGATGCTTATTGAATCTTGCCCAAACTGGTTGCGGAATGCGTCGTAGTTAGCAAATGTAATATCACCCGATTTAAATAATCCCTCAACGGTTGTTTCTACTTCAAGCTTAGAGATGCCTATGCCGAGCAGCGCACATACCGTTAACATCACTATTAGCGTTTTATAGGCGTTGTCATAAAAATACAATGCTAGATTTTCGAGGAAACGTTCGAGTTCGAGTTTGAGTTTTACCGTTTGCATTATCTGAAACCTATGTGGCGTGACTGTTAAGGGAAGGCGTGACGAGTTTTTGAATGCGTTAGTAGCGTTGCAGACTGATAGTAAAGTTTTGATCCTGAGCAGTGATTACGAAGCTGACGTCATCAAAATTAGGCGGTATAAATTTCACATGGAAATTTTCATAATAACCAAATTTTTCTTCTGGCAACCCTAGCCAGTTATGACCCATAAAACCATCGTTGTTTTCATCGTGAAATGCAAATGCAGCGTAATTGCCTGGCGCTACATCTTTGCAATGTACTACAGCGGTTTTGTTGTTAATTTGTGTTGCTGTTGAACAGCTTGCGAATCCCACTTCTTTCGGAAAAGTTTTTTTTGCATGTTCATCAAATAAAACAAAGCTTACTTGACCATTGTCATTTTCTAAGCCGTTAATTTGAAAGCTGAGGTTTGCAGCTGATAAAGAGAGCGGTGAGAGCAGCGTTATAAGAAACATAAAGTATTTCATTTCTAAATCCTCATCGTTATTGAAATGAATCATTAGACTAAGGAAATTAATGTTATTATTCTTGATAAAACATGAATACTTTTTGATAATTCGCGCATACACGAGATTTGTTGCAACTATACCCTGACATACACCTCAGCTTAGCTTTTCAGCATCATCAGAAGTAGGAATAATTTTAAGTGCGGCAGACATGAAGCCCTTTTTCCCTTATCTGGCCGATGGAGCCAAGAGGGCGGAAGGTCATCGAAGGGTATTTTAGTGATGTTCTTCTTGGCGGATGATGTCCACTATCTGGGCATCGTCGATATCGGACTGCTCTGGATTTGGTCTCCTGGAGTTTCGCCTGCTTCCAGTTGTTCAATGAGCGGTTGCACATCGGAACGGATACGACGGTATTTTCGGCTTAAACGCCGGAGCTGCCGTTTTTGTGATTGAAGAACGGGCGAAGATGGGATACCAACTAGAAAGTTGTTGCGTGTGCCCATTCCTTAGGATTAAAACTTCATAGACTCGCAATCTCTGAGAGTCTGTAAGCATTAAATATTGGAAAAAATGTTTTATCGTTAAACGTTTTTTCCAATAATGCTTTTCCCTGCTCATTTTTTTCAGCTTTTGTTTTTGACAGCCGTCTCATCCCCGCGTCGCTCAGCTTTAATTCTACTATATTTCCTTCCCAGGCATTTTCTCGCAAATACATCACAATTAAGCCTATATTTTCCTCATAGGGTTTTACCAGTATTTGTGCAGCATTAAAGTAAATCGTATTCAATTTTTTATATTCAACAGCGTCTATTGACCCTGAGTTTACATGCGCCAAATACAAATCCCAGGCAATGCTTGCCCGTTTATTCACTGACTTGTTCGCCGGTAAACAATATGAGGTAATGGCAAAATCCCCATGTTTATCATTATTAAAATCTGCACCCGCAACAATGACCTCACACTTCCCAGTACGAGCCTCAACAGGAATATCTTTCGCAAAGGACTTTATAATTTGTTCAAATTGAGCTTGATCCAAATGACTAATTTTTTCTTGATTTGCAAAATCAATCGTCGAAGTGCCGTCTACACTCGATACCCCCCCATCACCACAAGCTGTTAACCCGACAAATATACCACCCAATAACAAAAAACCCATTCTATTCATTTTTTATACGCCCTTAAACCGATAAAGTAAGCCCAAAATTCGTTGGTTGTACGTTGGATTAAAAAGTTTTATTTACTTGTTAAAACTCAACACCTCGTAAACTCATAATCTAAGTCGTATAATAAGCATTCTCTGCAATATATCCCTCGGTTAAATCACAACCCCACACGGTTTCTGAAAATGCTCCGTTGCCGAGTACCACTTTAATAAATACTTCTTCTTTCTTTAATAATTCAGATATTTCATCAAGCTTCACTTCGTTTCTATCAATCGCATCGGCATCAATTAGCAAACTTTTTTCATCATTACCAAATAATATTTTTAAATCTCTAATGCTCACTTTATAGTGAAATACTTTACCTATCGCCATCACAAAACGACCCCAGTTGGGATCAGCACCGTAAATCGCTGTTTTTACTAACGGAGAATTAATAATTGATTTAGCCGTTAATAATGCCTGTTCCTGAGTTTGCGCTCCCGATACAGTGAGTTCAATCAGCTTGCTTGCACCCTCTCCATCTCGTGCTATTTCTTTTGAGAGATAAATCGCCATATCTTGTAAAGCAATCTCAAATGCGGGTAAATCCACTGTTCCTGCTAACCCATTTGCCATTAATACAACGGTATCACTGGTTGATGTATCTGTATCAATAGATATTCGATTAAAACTTTTATTCACAATGCGCAGCAGCATCTTTTGTAGCTGCGCGCTATCAATCGCGGCATCAGTCACAAAATAACTCAACATGGTCGCCATATTTGGTTCTATCATGCCAGAACCCTTAGCAACAGCAAACAGTGTTGCGTCTCCTACTCGCGCACTCACCCACTTTGCTCGTGAGTCGGTCGTCATTATACTACGCGCAAAATTTTCGGCATGCTGAGCTGTTTTCCCAAAGTCTTTTTTTAATCCTTGGCATCCCTTGGAAACTACTTCCATTGGTAAATAACGGCCGATTACTCCGGTAGAAGAGGGCAATACCGCTTGCGGTTCAATTTCACAACTTTCCGCCACCAACTGACAAATCAGTTTTGAATCCTTGATGCCCTGTAATTCTGTCGCCACATTGGCATTTTTAGAATTAACAATAATGGCCTGCAATGATCCATCGCGTAGATGCTCTTTCCCGACTTCCACAGGTGCACCTGGCATCGTATTTTGGGTAAATACGGCAGCAGCATTACATGGGCAATCAGAGAGAATGCCACCAAAATCGAGGGTATCATCCTTAATCCCTATGTTTTTTCCAAAAAAGGAAAAACCAGGAACTAATTGAATGTCATTGAACATAATTCGGCCTTGTCTATATAGCAAATAATAGCTAAGGAGCCTATCTGAGATCATCGGTTCTCGCAAGCAAATGACTGAACTAAAAGAGCGTGAAATTATGACAATGCTGAAGTTAAGGCCTTCTAGGGTTAGCAATCACCAACTAAATTCGAGCCGAAAATTTATCCCCTATCCTCAACCCATTGTTAATGACCTAAAGCAAGCTAATGCTCTAACAACGCGCTTGATATATAATCTTGAATTTAGACAACGCTAAGAACACCGGGTAGACATGACATACAATACGGATAATATTTTTAATAAACGACAAGATATGATTGTCGACTTCGCTTTTAATGAATCGGTAGCTCAAGTATTTCCCGACATGATTCGGCGGTCAGTGCCGGGTTACGAAACCATTATTTCGTTTGCCGGTTTGTTTGCACAACAATATATTCAAGCAAACTCCAATGTATATGACTTAGGCTGCTCCTTAGGTGCTTCGACCACGGCCATTTTGCAACGCAAAATAGAAACGCCTTTCAATATGATTGCTGTTGATAATTCCACCGCAATGATTAATCAATGTAAAGCAAACCTCGCTCAATTTAAACATCAAACTGTCGATCTAGTGTGTGATGATCTGCAAAATATAAACATTGAAAATGCGTCCTTTGTTATTCTAAATTTCACATTGCAATTTACGCCTCGTGAAAAAAGACAACATTTATTGCAATCAATTTATCAGGGACTGAGACCAGGTGGTGCTTTATTGCTTTCTGAAAAGATTATATTTCCTGGCGCACAAGATCAAATTTTTCATGAGAACATGCATCACATGTTCAAGCGTGCTAATGGTTATAATGACTTGGAAATCAGCCAAAAAAGACAAGCCTTAGAAAACACTTTGCTACCAGAAACATTAGACACCCATCTTCAGCGGTTACAGGCGTGCGGCTTTGATTATGCGAACAAATGGTTTCAATGCTTTAATTTTTGCTCATTTGTTGCGATTAAATGATTTCTTTTAATGAGCTGTATAGAAACTTAGCTGGCACTCCATTAGAGTTTTGGATCGACGAGCTAACTGAGCTTATTAACCAGAATTTCAGCGCTAAAAAACATGGCGACCTACCAACCTGGTTGCATGCCTTGAAAAAATTACCCGTAATTAAGCCCTCCGAATTTAACCTGAACTCGGATATCATTACTATAGGCAACGTAAATGACTGTAATGATTCCATACAAAAAGATCTTGCTACCAGGTTAAAAAAACTCTCCCCGTGGCGCAAAGGGCCTTTCCAATTATTCGGTATTAGCATTGATACAGAATGGCGCTCTGATTTGAAATGGAATAGATTAAGAAACCATATCTCCCCCTTAAAAAACAAACGAGTATTAGATGTAGGCTGCGGTAGCGGATATCATTGTTGGCGTATGCGGGGCGCAGGAGCACAGTTTGTTTTGGGCATTGATCCCTCTCGTTTATTTGTCGTACAGTTTAACGCGATAAAAAATTATATAGGTAGTTGCCCTGTTCATGTAATCCCCATTGGCATAGAAGAACTGCCACCCAATCTTGCCTGGTTCGACACTGTATTCTCCATGGGCGTGTTATATCATCGACGTTCTCCTATAGAGCATATTCAGCAATTAAAAGCTTGCTTACGCCCCGGCGGCGAGCTCGTTTTAGAAACTCTGGTTATCGCGGGTGGAGATACGCATTGCCTCGTCCCTCCAGGCCGGTACGCGAACATGGGCAACGTCTGGTTTATCCCTTCTCCGGCGATGTTGCTTACCTGGTTAAAAAAATGTGGTTTGAAGGATGCTCATATTATTGATATCAATGAAACAACAAGTATGGAGCAACGTTCTACCGAATGGATGAAATATCATTCCCTTGAAAACTTTCTAGACCCCAAGAACAAGTCCTTAACATTAGAAGGTCATCCGGCCCCCGTAAGAGCAACAGTAATTGCCAGTAAGCCATAAACACATATTATTGTGCAGACCAATGCTATTCGATATATGATGCAATTCGACTAAAGAGAGACTTGTTACTTTTTAGCCATGGGGAAAAAAGCACTAGAATGAACGCACAACCAGATAAAATCAAGATCATCGGACTCAGTGGAAGTTTGCGCAAAAATGGCCTCACTAAGCACGCCATCAATATCGCTTTAACCGGGGCCAAGCAAATGGGGGCAGATACCACTTTAATCGAACTCAGAAACTATGAACTCGTTTTTTGTCACGGTAATGAACAAGAAGAAGCTTACCCGGATGATGTTCATCGCCTCAGAAAAGAGGTGAAATCAGCTCATGGGATCCTATTAGGCACTCCAGAATACCACGGTAGTTATAGTGGTGTATTAAAAAATGCGCTTGATTTAATGAGTTTTGCGGAACTAGAAGGCAAAATGATTGGGCTTATCGGTGTATCAGGAGGCTCAATGGGAGCTATTTCAGCACTCGCCAGCCTTAGAGGTATCGGCCGCGCGTTACACGCCTGGGTCATCCCGCAACAAGTCGCCATCCCTGAGGTAGACAATGTGTTTGCAGCGAATGGAGCCATAAAAGACCCGCAAATTGAGTCCCGTCTACTCGCCCTTGGCAACCAAGTTGCCAAGTTTTCTTTTTTACATCATTCGAATACAGCCCAGCAATTTTTGAGTGAATGGGAGCATGCACCGGCAAATCCTGGCGGAACATATACTAAATGACGCGAAATTCGCTTAATATTTAACAAACTATTAAAAACTGGAACAATATTGGCTTTATAAATAGGTGCGGTTTTATTGCCCAACAGGATTAGCTAATGGTTGAATCAGAAGAAGATGTGCTTGATATTGCTCAAACACTAGAGGAAGGTCTGCAATACCATCGAGACGGTGATTTGCAACAAGCCAACGGAATGTACGCCAAAGTTCTTGAAATTGAACCCGAGAACGGAAAAGCATTGCATTTGGCTGGCATGCTAGCCTACGATATTGAAGACTATTTACTTGCTTTAGACTTTATTCTACGTGCCGTAGAGGTCAATCCTCTTGATGCGCTTTACCGTAACAACCTCGCAAACGTACTCTTTGCCTTAGATGAAATTCCAGCGGCAGTGGAACAATATGAAAAAGCTATAGAAATCAAGCCTGACTATGCTGAGGCACATTTCAATTTTGCGGGTGTATTCTTTAAACAAGATAATTTTGACCAGGCATTGCCGCTTTATCAAAAAGCGGTTGAAATCAATAAAGGCTTTACCGAAGCCTGGAACAATATGGGCGGCACCTACTTGGGTAAAGATGACCTGAACCAGGCTATACGTTGTTATGCCCAAGCCTATATTTCCAATACTAGCTTTAGTTCTGCTAAAGAAAATTTAGTCGATGCGTTATTTGAACGCGTGCAACAGCAAATAGAAAACTCTGACATTAACGCTGCCATTGAAGACCTTGATAGAATTAAAGAACTTGATCCGCAACACCGGCAAGCCAATGAATTAAGAAAACAAATTAATTAATATTTTTTCACTTTATTTAAGCTACCGATTTACAAACCACCCACTCGTGGCATACACTGCTAAGGGATGGGCATTATTTGATACTAAATTGAGTTCCTAATTATGGCCAAACGATTATTCTCTTTCCCTTACACTGCCGAGAATGAAGCAGAAGTAATACGCAAGACTTTAACAGAAAACAATATTGCATTTTACCAAACACCAGGAAGCCGTTGGGGGTTTTCTAACCCGGCCATTTGGATAACGATAGATAATGAGCTTCCACGTGCTAAAGAGCTTTTCACTGAAGCGCAGAAACATTATGCACAGCAAGCGCGAGAAAACTATCAACAAGACACTGGCTATAATCCTAATGCACCATTCAAAGAACGTACTCTTTTTAGCTTAAAATATATGCTATTCAATAAAAAAAGCATTCCACTTATTTTCTTTCTTGGTCTCATTATTTATTTCTATTATCACTTTTTTTCAGGCTTGTTTGAAACTGTTCCGTAATTTTGGTAGAAAGCATGCTGACCAATCGTGGTAATTTTATGCATACGATTAGCCCAGCCCGGCTGAATATAAGTCGCATGATAAAATAACGCATTCTTAACGTCGTGATTCAATAAATTATTCCGATAAACATTTCGGGCTAGATTAATCGCATCCGTCCACGAAGCATCATGTTTAGGTGTATCGCTTATTTGATCCTGAGTCCATGAAAACTCACCCACATAAAAGCCATGCTTGCGATGATAGCGACGCTGGAATACCACTTGACACACATTGTTTGGAAATTTCTTAGAAGCGACTCTGTTCATGGTCACTGTTGCAATCCCTAACCGTCCTGCAAACGGCTCTCCTCTGCCTTCATGGTAAATATTCAGCGCTAAACAGAGTATTTCTTCATTGGAATGCTTTAGCTCTACACAATAGCTTAACAACATAGCTAACGTAGCTACACTCAGGAGTATGCAAACACCTTTTAGCCTGCGACGACTGGGTTCAAACGATAGGAAAAAATTATACACATGTAGACTTCTATGCTCGTTAACATAAGCATAAGTCTACTCAATCCTGGTAAAAAATCGGTAAATACTCAAAAAAGAGGCTTGCAGCCTGTGATGTAGAGGGGTGAGTGGAAAATAATTTTTTAGCCTATCCAATCAACAACATGTTCCTCTAGTTGCTCAGGATGTACATGGCGCTCAGATACCGCAATACTATGAATACTAACCCCTGCCCTGATCACACTCGCTTGGCCTCCCGATAAAAGCGGATGCCAAGACTCAAGGCTTTCTCCATTAGCTAATTTGGCATACGCACACGTGGCAGGTAAACCAGTAAGGGTTTTCACCTGATCCACCGTAATCTCTATGCAAGCAGGAACCAAATGTGTACGCTGAGCGTAGTCAGTACATCGACATGTCTCAATATCAAGCTGCGAACACGCCACATTGGTAAAATGCAATTTACCCGTTTCTTCATCTTCTAGCTTTATTAAACAACATCGAGCACATCCATCACAGAGTGACTCCCATTGCTCATTCGTCATTTCATTTAGCTGTTTTTTTTTCCAAAATGCAGTCGACATTTCAACCACCAAAGAATCACTACCATGATCCTACGTTATAACGATATTAGGGATGAGGCTCATGCCTGTTTTACTTCTTGCACAATAACCCATGGAGCAATAACAATCGCCCAAAAAAAAGCATTAGTGTCGTTCCAATAGATAGCATCTTGGGTAGAAGCCTTAGTTATTTCTCTTTGTTGCATATAGTTTTCAATCGCCGTTTTGTCATCTCTAATCATAGCAACAGCAACTTCAATCAAATCGATTGAAGCACACACCTTTATCACTACTCCGCGCGCAAAATGTTTTTCTAACTCTTTCCATTCAAGCTTTCCGCATTCGGCATTTAAGGCAGCTCTTAGCTCCTCTTTTGGCATTTCCGCATTCAATCGATTTTCATTCATTGACCAGCCCTTGACGTTATATTCAAAACCTTCATAAGCAATTGCAGTCATCTTGAAATAGCTTTGCTCATGAACACTGGGTTAATTTAAGTTGGATATTTGGATATAGCTATATCTCAAACGCCACGGGTATAGTGTATCATATTGTTTAAAATCGCTTATACTCACGAGCAGGCGACATTACAAACGCAAGAGCCGAGGATTTATCACTCACCATTAAACTGACATCAAAGGAAAAATAGGAATGATCGACATACTAAAAATAGGCGGAAATGTTGTACTATTATTCGGCTTAATAATTTGTACCGTAGCCGGTGCAGCTCGGTTAGCAGGAGCACATTATCTTTTTGGATTTGAAAGCATTACTTTGTTTAATGGAGGCGCTGTTTTATTAATAGTAGCTTGCTTGGCAAAGCTCGAACTATTACTGAATAAATAAGCATCTATTTGCATCTACTTTTCAAGGTTTTATTAACAGCCTGCGCTGCTGCTATAAAGCCAAAACTAGCGGTTACAAAACTGACTGAACCATAACCAAAACGACAATCTAAAGACACCCCATGTATACCGGGTTTTGCGTGGCTAACGGTTCCATCCGGCTTTGGATAAACGGGCGACTGACTAGAGAAAACACATTCTACGCCAAATCGTCGTTTATCGCCGCGAGGAAAACCGTAGTCACTTCTCAAGGCTGACCTTACTTTTGAAAGCAGTGGATCATTGTATGCTTGCGTTAGATCTGCAACTTTAATCGCTGTCGGGTCAGCTAAACCTCCCGCACCCCCCGTCGTAATAATTTTAATTTTATTGCGCTTGCAATAATTGATGACGATTGACTTAAATTTAATACTATCAATTGCATCAATGACATAATCATATTCTTTCGACAAATAGGTTTCGTAAGTTTGAGCGGTAATAAAGTCATCGATAACCCTGCAATCACACGCAGGATTAATCTCTGCCACTCGCTGAGCCATTACGGAAACCTTAGACTTGCCCACAGTGCTTGTTAAGGTGTGCAGTTGACGATTGGTATTACTCGCACTAATATCATCATTATCAATCAATGTAAGCCTGCCAACACCGGTTCGTGCTAAAGCTTCAATGGCCCATGAGCCAACCCCGCCTACCCCTATGACACAAACATGCATGCGCTGAATAAGCTCACTGGCTTCCATCCCATACAAGCGCTGGATTCCGGAGAACCTTGCATCAAAGCTCATCGGTATTTCTAATAATCTGGATAGGTAATTGGGTTTCTTTTTGCATATTTCTTATTAAGAACAGTCGATAAAAAAGGCTGCATAAGCAGCCTTTATACGTCTAATGATGCTCAGGTTCAAGACACTCCGACAGCACCTTCCACCAATTTTTTCAACTCACCGCTTTCATACATTTCAATGACAATATCGCAACCACCAATCAATTCCCCTTTCACATATATTTGTGGAAATGTAGGCCAATCAGCATACCGGTGAAGATTCTCAAACACCTCTGAATCTTCTAACACATTAAAATAGCCGAACTCTGCACCACAGTTTTGTAGAGCTTGCGCAGCACGACTGGAAAAACCACACATAGGAAACTGTGGAGAGCCTTTCATATAGATCAGCACAGGGGTCGATTCCACCTGCTGCTTAATTTTGTCCATTACATCCATCGGAAATAACCTCGTCAATATCATTTATATTTAACATACCCCAATTTTGGGGCTTAAATTTATTAAAAGTTTATCATTTTCACAGCAATAGCCCGAATGGGCATGACGCAGACCCAGGCAGAATAATGCAAGCTTATAATACCCAAGTATCTATATCAACTATTATCACGCTTATGTTCAGATTGAAATTAAGGTTAATGCACCTTGTGTCTTTGCAACCAAAATTCTAATAAAGCGAGATGCCAAAGTTTACTACCCTTTATTTTAGTGGTGTATTTATCTGGATTTTTCAATAACTTATCTACGTATTCACGATTATAGAGCTGTCGAGAATGGCACTCTGTCGAAGTTAGTACGTCATGCATAAAATCGAGAAAAGGCCCCCTGATGTGCTTAAGAGCCGGCATTGGAAAATATCCTTTTGGTCTATCAATAACCTGCCTAGGCAATAGCTTGCGGGCAATCGATTTCAACACATGTTTGCCTCCAGAACCCAGTTTTAGCGCCGCTGGCATTTGCATTGCTAACTCTACAAGCTCTTGATCCAAAAAAGGAACTCTAGCTTCTAAACCCCAAGCCATGGTCATGTTATCAACCCTTTTTACAGGGTCATCAACAATTAAGGTTGTAGTATCTAAGCGCAATATTTTATCGATAAAAGTATCGGCTCCCGGTAGTGCTAAACGTTGAGCAATGTCTTTGCTTGTATAGTCATCTCCCTGATATTCCGGAGTAACCATCGCTAAAAACTCTTGATGAGTACGATCAAAATAATGCGCTTTAAAGCGATCCAGATCATTTCCTAGCTCAGATTGCATCTTCGAATACCAAAAATAACCTCCAAATACTTCATCAGCGCCCTGGCCACTTTGCACAACTTTCACGTGCTTAGAGACTTGCTCGGACAAGAGATAAAAAGCCACGGCATCTTGACCTACCATTGGCTCTGCCATGCTATCTACTGCCTCTGGCAGTCTGAGCAACACTTCATTATTGGGTATTCGTATCTTGTGGTGTTGCGTTTGATAGCGATCTGCGACTAAATCAGAAAACTCAAACTCACTACCACGTTCTTCATCAACATCTTCAAAACCGATAGAAAAAGTTAACAAATCCTTTGCGCCTACTTCTGCTAATAAGGCGACGAGCAAACTCGAATCAAGCCCGCCAGACAACAACACACCAACGGGAACATCCGAAATTTCTTTGCGCTTTTTAACCGCAGAATATAGCGCCGCATGAATTGCCTCTTCCCACTCAAGCTCGGACTTTGGCGAATCTGGACGTTGTGCCGTTAGTCGCCAGTATTGTCGCTCACGAATCTCGCCATTAAAGTCAATGGTTAATGTAGTACCCGGCACAAGTTTGCGAATACCTTTTAATATTGTCCTTGGTGCTGGAACTACAGCATGTAAGGTAAACTGGTGATGCAAAGCGATAGGATCAATACTAGTATCCAGTTCTCCTGCCGCCAATAAAGCGGGTATTGTAGAAGCAAAACGAATAAATCCACCTGTCTTAGCATAGTATAAGGGTTTAATACCAAATCGGTCTCTTGCCATAAACACTTGTTGCTTGGCTTTATGCAAAATGGAAAACGCAAACATACCGTAAAATTTTTCCACACAAGCTTCACCCCAAGCATGATATGCCTTCAGTATCACTTCAGTATCACCGTCTGAAAAAAAAGTATAGCCCTTTTCTAGCAGCTCTTTTCTTAGTATTTTATAGTTGTATATTGTCCCATTAAAAACAATGGCCAAACCAAGCTCGTGATCAACCATAGGTTGATTTGATCGTTCTGATAAATCAATTATCGCAAGCCTTCGGTGACCAAAACCCACATTTTCATCGATAAATTGTCCTCCGAAATCTGGGCCACGCTTTTCAAGTTGAGACATCATTTTAGCAACCACATGTGAATTCACTAATTGCTTGTCTACTCTTATTTCTCCACAAATTCCACACATAATTAAATGCTCATGATTTCCGAGTTATTGACTTGTATGTTAGAAATTCATTCTCAAACCAGAAGTCATCGTAAATCGATTATACCCTCCCAAAGAACTACTTTGAAAACTACCAATCGCCTCGCCTGCCGTTAATCCTGCACTTAATCCTGTTGACAGATTTGAAAAATTACTTCGATAACTCACAGAAAAAAACATGCTCATATCTTTAAAAAAGAAATAATTGATAGACCCTGTTATCCCTAAACTAATGTTATTCCTTCTTTTCGCACCACCTTCCGCTAATGAGCCTGAATCAGTATTGATATACCCTGAATAAGAAGCATTTGCCGAAAAAGTACCGTTTATTCCAGCAGCGAGCGTTTTAGACAAGGACAGTGAAAATGCATGCTGGTTCAATTCATAGTCTTTAGAATCGTAAACTAAGAGCTCGGGGAGAACGACGGGTAAACCTGTAACTGGGTTGGGAGTACTAACACCTGGGTTCTTGACAAAGTTTTCAATATTATTGCTTCGCCTTAGGCTTAGATTATAAGACGCAGAAGCACTGATACCCCGCGTTAAACTTTGACTCACTGAAGCACCAATTCCTCCACTATAAGCATTAAGCGTCTTATTTCCAACCTGTGACGCAATATACCTAGCATTGGCAGATAACACGAGTTGGGTAGAGATAGCATCTCCCTTTAATCCTTTCGGTGCTAAGCCAAAAACCGCCGGCATAAATAATTTTCTTGCTCGACTAAGGGATACATCATTACTTTGACTAATTTTTTGCTCTCTCACTACGCTCTGCTGACTTTGCTGACCAAAGTTCAACGTCCAGCTTTTCTCTGGCGACCCACTCTTCACCGTTCCCTGGGTAACAGAACTAAAAAAATCTCGCTGAGAAGAATGTAATGCGGAATATGTTGGACTCCATATTATCTGAAAACTTAAATCATCCCTAATACTATGCCCGTACACCACACTAACTGCTGTACTCGTCCGGAGTTCCTCTACTTGACTTTGATCGTTAAGCGTCACATTGTCATCATAATTCACTTGGTAAGAAAACATATTTGAAAACCCGCTAAGCCTACTTTCAACTAACCTCAAACTTTCATTCGCTTGAGCTACCACATCTTTGGATGCACCATTAAAGATGATGGTTCGATACTCTTGAGCCGCGAGTAAATCCATGCCAAGCTGCTCATACGCCTGACCAAGAGATAAACGCATTCGTTTATGGTCTGGCTTGAGATCCAAAACCCGCTGATAAGACTCAGCCGCTTCGCGATATTTACTTTTACTTGATTGAATAATACCTAGGTACACCAGCGCCTCAAAATCATCAGGCTTCTCAGCGACTATTTCCTCAAATAATGTTTCCGCCGCTGAAAGTTTACTCTCCGCCCACAAACCTCTTGCTTTAGATATTTTCCATTTAGTTTTCGCTATTTTTCCCGCGTCACTGTTGCTGTCAATTTGCATAATCACTTCATAATGCTCAGCTGCTTTTGAATAGTCGTTTAAGTCTGAATATAGTGCAGCCAAATTTAAACGAGCTCGAATGTTATTTGGGCTTAATTCTATGACTTTTTCAAACTCTGCAACCGCTTCCCTAAATTTTCTTTGCTGTAAAAGAATCAAACCACTATTAAAACTTGCCTTAACATTTCCCGAATAATAATCCAGGGCTTTCTGATATTCACGTAAACTTTCTTCTATTTTTCCCTCACGTAATGCCTTGTCTGCAATCTGCGTATAGAGCAAGTTCAACCGTGAAGCAGCCTTTTGTCGAAACTCTCCACTTGAATCATTATCTATAATGTATTGTAACTCAGCCTCTGACTCTTTTACGCGCTGAGCATCATAAAGCAAGATAGCTAAATTCAATCGTGCCCCATAATTATTTTCATCAAGTCGTAAGACAGTACGAAAAGAATTTTCAGCTAATTTAAATTCCTTCATATTTAAATTTGCTACACCAATATTATAATATGCTTCAATTTTTCTGGGGTCTAATGCAATCACCTCTCTGAATGCCAATATTGCATCCTGCCATCTCCTTGCCCCAAGATACTGCCGACCTTTCAACAAACTCAAACGTACTTGCGTACTTTTAACTTCCGCAGCATTTTTATTCAGGTCAATAATTTCCTGCAAATGCTCCATCGCCAAACCCAACTTTCCTGTTCTTTCAAACATATTTGCCAGCTTTAGATGAATTGCCGTATTACCAGGCGAAACCTCTAGTAATCGTAAAAATATGTTTTCTGCTTCTTCTGCGCGGCCCATGACATAGTAAGAAGTCCCAAGATTAAACAACACTCGTACATCTTTAGGGTAATCCAGTAGTAAGCCATTAAAAATCAACAATGCAGCATTAATCTCCCCTTTCCGCGCAAGTTCACGACCACTAGCCAATGCCAGTCTTTTTTCTGCTTCTTTAACACGTTTATCACGGGTACCACTATCAACTAGACGTTGATACTCCACTAAAGCACGGTCGGTTTTTCCGACCTTTTCATAAATAGTCCCAAGATTTAAGCTATACCTTGCATTACTGGGTGATAGGCGTGTTGCTTTAACTATATTAGTTACCGCTCCATCGACATCATGTAATTGAACATAGGCCTGCCCCATTCTAAAGTATGCTTCCGCATTATCGGGCTCAAGTACCAACACCTTCTTATATTTATCAATCGCTAACTCAGGTTTTTTGTCTAGCAATGCTTTAATGCCTTCTTCGAATAAACGAGAAACAGTAGAATTATCTGCCGAAAAAACAGGAGATGAAAAACATAAATAACAAATCAACGTCATTAAACAATGATAGCTTTTATTTCTAGAAATCGAATATTTTTTCCAAATTGCTAATTTCATAATTTAATAACTAACTATCCACGTTAGGTCTCATACTAAAAAGCTATATTTAATTTCACCAGTGCACGCCACCCATCCAGTCTCAACTTCACCTCTGAAACACTCCGCCCATCCGACTCTAACACCCGAGTTACACCTGCAGAATTATCCGAAATGGGTGAAGGAATACCAGAAAGTCTATCTCCATTATTGAGATCATTAATCAATTTAACGCCCTTCAGCGTTCCACTCACTAGGGTAAAAGCATAACCACCCTCTAGGCCAATAGAAAACCTATCTGCAAATCTAAATTCCGCGCCTCCGCCAAATTGCAGCATCATTAGTCCAGTAGCTTGGGACTGATAACGTATTATCCGCCGAAACCCAGCCGGCGCACCGGTCAGAAACGAAAAAACATTCGTTTCTTCATAATCGATATCGAACATCTCATGAACCGTAAAATTTGCATAAAGATTACTTCGTTTCTTGCGTTCAAATAAATAACGCCTGAGCCCCAGATAAAACTGGGTATAGGAAAATTTTGCACGACGATCATATTGGGCTCGATTATTCCTTCGCCCCTGTAACGGAAATGTCGCCACAGTAACCGCTTCAGAACTCACTTCCCATGTACTTATCCCAATGATAAAATCATTTTTAAGTCCAAAATTTCTTCTCAGCTCAATCCCTGATTCAAACCCAAAGTCTGGCGCTTTCATCGGATTTTCAAAAAAAAATCTTTCCGAAGGGTAAGTATTCCTACCTTCAACATCCTCAGGCAAATCTGTTGTAATATCAGAAGTTCCAACAAACGGTGAGTTAAAAACTTTGTCATATACCACTTCTAAAGCCGGTTGATTAATCCCAGCCATTGGAGAAAAAATCCACCCCTTACTCGGAACACTGGCATAAGAGAAGCTAAAAAAGCTAAAAAAAAGGATTAAAACACCGTTCATTTTTCGCATATATTGCAATACCTTAGGTTTTTAACTTAGGCTGAAACAGGGACATTACTGTAGGTAAAACGAGTATGGCGATAATGCAACTGACAATCATATACGCAGTAACAAAATACCCAAGCTTAATATGCGGTGGAAAATTAGAAAGGAACAACACAGAAAAACCAGCGGTTACCACAATAGCATTTAGCACAATAGTTCTTCCCGTCGTACCCAATGTTTCCGCTGTCGCTTGATTGTGATCCTTCCCTGCCTTACGTTCCGCGAGATAACGAAACACATAGTGAACCGCATAATCCACACCAACACCAATTGCAATCCCAGCAGCAAGCGCGGTCGACACATCTAGCGGTATTTTAAAAACCCCCGCAAAACCCGCAACTAATAACGTAGATACCGTTACCGGAATAACAATGTATAAGCCCTTTAGAAACGACAAAAATACTAGTGACGCCACAAACAATATTACAATTTTAGAAACAACGATGGCCGTTGTCTGACTGCCAATTAAAAGATCAGCCCAAATATACGAATTATTTGCAGAACCGGCTAGATTCACTGTCACATCAAGATCCGCAAACTCTTTAGCAACAAAATCATTCGTCGCGTCAATGATAACTTTAAGCTCACGCGTATAATCAGTTTGCACAACAACACTAATTAAGCCTTTTTGATAATCGAAATCAACTACCGCATCCAACTGCTCAGGCCTACCTGAAACTGAAAATAGAAACAAGTATTCACTAACCAATTCTCGTGTATCAGGAATGATTTCAAACTCTTTATTCCCTGCATTTAATGACCGATTCATACTTTTTACATAATCAACCACAGAAAGGGTATCGCCAACATAAGGTACAGTCTCAAGATGATTCTGTAAGGCATCCATCTTACGTAATAAATAAGGGTCTTTAAATGCACCCTTTTCATTTGCTTCAATAACAATGTTAAGAAAAATAGTGCCTGAGAACTTTTCATTTAACATTTTTGTCGCCACAAATACGTCAGAATCTTCTCTAAAATCACTCATCCAACTTGAGTTAATGAATAATTTTGAAGTGCCATATCCGGCAACTAAGAGCAACGCTAACAGGAACATTCCTACTGTCCGTTTATGGTCATTAATCCAAGCACCACTATTTTTGAGCATCCAAGATAGACGACTCGGTGCATTATAAATCCGCATTGCCCGTCTTTTTTCGAAGTAATTTCCTACTTTTGGTTGCAATAAACTCAAGATCGCGGGTAAAAATAAAATACTAATCAACCAAGAATATAAAATTCCAATCATGGCGTAAAAACCGAAAATTCGAAAAGGCGGCATTTCGGCAAATAACAGCGCCAAAAACCCAATACTTGTCGTTAGCGACGTCATAATAAGAGGAGCGCCTAGACGCTGCATAGATTCCGTGACAATATCTTTAGCATTTTTTTGCGGATCTTTGAGTACGGTATCGTAATAAGTGCTCAATATATGCACCGCATCACCAATACATACGGCGACTAAAATTACCGGCAACATTGTTGAAATAGTATAGAGAGGAACATCGAAAAAAACCATCGTGCCCATAGTCCAGGTTATTGCTGCTGCCATAACTGTTAACGGCAATAGCATGCCTCGCGCAGTACGAAATATGATGAGTAACACAACTCCCATAACAACGACTATCATCGGAATCATGATTTTCATATCATTCATCGCATAAGTACCCGAAGATACTTCAATAACAGGACGGCCTGCTAGATAAAACTTATCATCGGGATGACCAACCAAGACTTCAATGTCACCGTCGTCGTTAAACACTTTGTCCTGTTCTTCAGATCGAGTTGCACCCGCAGAAGGGCTGTCAGATTCAAAAGTACTTGCTGCCCATTGATCATCACCATCATTTGGCCAATTTTCTACTGAGGCTTCGGATACAATAGATGAACTTTCTGGATCATTCAGTTGAGAATTTTGAATGGAGTTATGGGCATTATTTGACTTTATTTCCGGAGAGGCTGATTCTTCTTTTTTCTGAGCATTCCACCATTTCATTTGCTCTTCGGTCCACTCACCATCATCTGAGGAAGATTCAGCTACAGAATCCTGTTTATCTTTTTTCCATTTTTGCCAGTCACCTTTTTCGTCTCCCCAAGCACTCCCGCTGTCCTCTCCTGTTTCAGCGTTGATAATTCCTTTAACCTGCCAATAGGTCATCCATCGGTTGGCCATACCCTCTTTTAGTTTTGCTCTAATCATTGCAGCGGTTCCATCCGCTGATACAATATTCCCGATAAATAAATCTGCGTTATAATCGACTAATGCTTTTAACTGACTTAACTGTTGCTCGTTTTGCGGAATCTGCGACATAACCGGCAATGCACCAATTGCTGTTTTATTGCCCGTAAAATATGTCGCAGTGGACAAGGAAACAACATCCACAGTACGTGTCGCTTGTACACCCGGTAAAGCGGCAATTTTATCTGTTACGCGTTTAATTCTAGTCAAAGTTTCCGTGTTATAAATTCCATTTTTATTTTCAATGGCGATAATAAAAGAGTCTCTAACCCCAAATAGATCATCTATTTTTTCATCATAAATAATCGCCTCATGTCCTTTTGGTAAATAGACCCTCGCATCGGTTTCCCATCTTAAGCCTCCAAGTTGAGAAGCAAATAGAATTGTTATTACAAGTAATACAGCCAATACCTGTTTAGGATAGCTGACACCGATAGAGTATAATTTTTTCAACATATATAACTTTCCCTAAAAACTATATTTTAATTCAACAAACATGCGTCGATTATCTTTAAAATTACCTAAAAATTGTGCTTGCTGTCTCACATCAACCAGACCACCAGGATCATTGGGGTCGAAAGCTCGACCAAATTGTGAGCGCTCACCCATAAATAAATCTAAACCCGTTGAAACCTGAAACCGACTAGTCAAATTGAAGGTAAACTTAGGTTTAGCGTAAACTTCATCAAAATTGATTAGATAAATGAATAACAGACTAAAAACAGCTGATTGTTTTTGTAACGGTTTCCGAACAAAAAGATTAAACGTGGTATCAAACCGATCCATGAGAATAATATCGTCGTAGCCAAGAATCACCCACTGGGCGATAGCAGGTGAGATATCTGCTCCGGCAAAACTAAAGTCATAACCCAAGCCCCAACGAATATGATCGCGCGAAACCTCTCCATCACTGAATAAGAACCCATCAACATATAGGTCTTCAATGGCGAAGTATTTACCAGATACATAAGCAAACTCACCTTTTAAGATATTACCTGCAATTTCTCGGGTAAACGTCGAACCATACATTGCCATACGTGCGTAAGTTGGAAGAATCGCAAGATTTTCTGTTGGGGTAGGGTTACTTACCTCTTCACGGGAGATAATTCTGAATGTAGAGGGATAATCATCCCAAGTATAAAAAAAGCTTAGCGATACTTCGGTATTATAAATATCACGCGTTATTTTAAAACCCGCTTCTGAATAATAAGGATCATAATTCACCGGCGTACTCGTAGCGTCTAATATCTGGAACAACTCCCATTCAGAACCTCTAGGTGCAGGCTGATGGAGTTTCAATTCTGGAATCCAGATTAATTCATAGTTAGTGTTTGTACCGTAATAATTTGCTTTTAATGACCACAACGGAATTCGATAATCAAGCAGTTCAGGTAAAATCAATTCACGAAAATCCATTGGATTTATTTCATCGACAATACGCAGACCTTCAAGCACACCCCAGATTATAAATTGCTTACCCACTCGAAAATCAAAATTATCGAGATATAAATCCAAGTAAGCTTCGCGCAGCTCTTGTCGCTCTTGGTCTTTTTCTTCAGGCAGCTGTTCAACAAAGACAAGTGGTTCCAATTCATCTCGTTTAACACGCGAGGCGATGGTTTCAAAATTCACAAAATCATAAACGCTATCATAGTATGCCCGCCCTGAAGCATAGAAGCGCGCCCAGCTTCCCAAATCGAGCTTCGCATTTAAAGACGCAGTATTTCTAATTTTGGTAAAGGATCTAGGCTCATCAAATCGATATGCGGTTTCATTCCTAAAGTAACCACCCAAGACAAATGAAAATGCCTTTTTTCCAGAATAACTTCCTAAATCCGCAGGAATAGCGATATCTTGATTATCCTCAGCAAACACCGATTGGTGCATACCAAACGTAAGCAAAAAAACCAATAAAAGTCGATTTTTTCTAAACCAAGATATATCCGCTAAACCTGGGTTCAGAGCGCATAAACTTGATTTTGCCTTGTCCTTCTTCACACAAGAATATTTCATTAACACTTGAAAAACGATCATTTGCACTACGTGCTGAAACTCAAGCAATACTTCACTAACTAAGCCTGAATCATTTCTTTGCATGATTCACATACAATTATTAGCTGATCTGGAGAAGGTGTTATTGCAATATGTACCGCACAACCTGGACTCATTGAAGACTTACAATGACAACAGCTTGACTCTCGATTCAACTCAATAGATTTCCACCCAATGACATCCTTAAAACCAACATTGGTCTCTTTAAGCTCGTTGGAGAATACACTGTTATTTTTCGCTGTTGATGATAGATTTTTTTCAACAAAGACCTCCTCAAGCACGCGTCGAATGAGCAACGACACCGGAATACCCTGTTCCTTAGCTTGATTGAGCACGCGATCTTTTAGAACCTTAGGAACTCGCGCCCCCAGGTATTCCTCTTTTCGCTTTAACGCCACATTTCGCGCTCTTTGTTGCATTCTTTGTACGTGGTCAGGCATAAACCCCCCGTCTGAACTGCCATATTTTTGCATCAAAAACCTCCTATTAATCAACATGTAAGCAATCGCCGTTTTCGGACAATCTCCCTAGGAATATGCAAACCTTGCCCAAAAACGTCTAACAAAATGTAATACAGTTCAACATAAAAGTCAATTGATTGACACCTTTGCTCGCATAAAAAAAAACCGCGAAATACTAATCGCGGTTTTTTAGAAAACTATTATTGTAATCAATTAATAACGGTATCAATCACCAAAGCAACCGGGACATTAGAACTTAAGATTAATTCGCCACTGAAACCCTCTAAATCCCCTGCTTGAGGTATCGCATCACCTGATTTTGAAACCCGGGCTCCCACAATAACATTGGTATGAGAAGATAGTTTCATCTGAGGACTCATCGCCTGACTATCATCGAGAACAAACTCAAACGGTAAGTCCTTAACCTGCTTGCGAACAATTGCAAGCGGCATTCTCGACCCCTGAACCGCACGCGCAAATACAAAAACAGTATCTTCAGGACTTGCCTTTGCCGAAATCTCATTCGCTAAGCCAACACTACCGGTAATCCTAGCAGTAGTCGCTACAAGCTCTTCTTCTTGCTCATCAACTGGAGCAGACTGCAACATTATGGGCGTTCCCATTAACGATTTGACTTCGTTAATATTTACCGCAATTTGCGCACGATCCTCACCACCTTCGGGTAACGCTTCGTACAAACGCTCCCAGTATGCAAGCGCAGATTTGTATTCTTGCATCTGATAAGCAGCTGTTCCAGCTAACCAAAGTGATTTTGTATGCTTAGGATCAATTTGCAAGGCTTGCTCAAGGATTTCTATCGTGCGGTCATCGGTTATACGTCCATTCGCCATGGCCCGCACATCTGCATAACTTGATAACACATCGGCACTCTGTCCGCCACCAAGCTTTATGGAACGTTCAAAAGCAGATACAGCATCATCGTAACGCTGCATAAATTGGTACGTTCTAGCAAGCATATACCAGCCTTCACCATCATTGGGATTAGCTTGCAAACGCCCCTCTAACTGAGCCAACATGTCGTCTAAACTTAACTCGTGTTGATCTGTATTAACTTCAGCTACCGCATTCTGTGGATCAAGCCCCGCCTCTCCTGCTCCCCATTTCCCGTATAAGCCAATACTTATTGCGGGAAGCAAAATCACCATTGCTACGGCAACCGCTTTACCCATCTTCGAGCTAGCAATAGAATTTTGCACCTCACTCTTGGCAACATCGTCCGTTGAATTAATATCTGAATCAACATCATCAAGCAAATTCTTTTCAATATCTACTTTAGCACCGACATATTGCTCATTGCTAATCGTACCATTTGCTAAATCGTTCTCGAGCTCTTCAAGTTGATCTTGATAAACCGAAATATTAATCTCTTCACGCTTAGCTGTTTTATCCGCTTTATTGCGGAGTAAAGGCGGTAAAATGAGTCCTAATGCGATAAGTATAAACAATACCGCAATCATCCAAAACACTAACATCGTTAACTTTCCTCACCTTTTTGCTTCATCAAAGCCGCTGCTCTAGAGTGCTGTTCTGTACTTAAGGGGGCATCCGAAATGATGGTTTTATGCTTCCGAATTTGGTAAACCAGTATGAACCCACCCAAGAACAATAAAATAAAAGGCCCAATCCAAAGCATTGCAGTGCTCGACTTGAAATCAGGCCGATAACGGATAAAATCACCGTATCTTGCAACCATGAACGCTATGATTTCCTCGTTAGTTTTTCCTTCATTGATTTGCTTTCGCACTTGACGCTTTAAATCATCCGCTAAACCCGCCCCAGAATCATAAATCGTTTGATTCTGACATTTCTGACAACGCAGCTCCGAAGTAATTGCTTTAAAACGCGCTTCAATTTTTGGATCTACATTCGGCAAAGCCTCTTTAGCTTGAGCAGTATTGAGCACGCCAAAACTTAATGCGACAGTCAATGCAAGAATTAGAATTTTCATCCTTCAAGCCTCTTTATTGTTGGCAATAATTTTTCCTGCCAATCAGCGCGCGACACTGGCCCGACATGTTTCATACGAATAATGCCTTCCTTGTCAATAATAAAAGTTTCTGGCACCCCATAAACCCCGTAATCGATACCAACATCACCTGATAAATCAGACAAACTTGCCGCATAAGGGTTACCTAATTGACGCAGCCAAGTCAACGCATCATCTCTTTTATCTTTATAGTTCAAGCCATAAAGATTAATCCCGCCTTGGCGAGCGATATCCATAAATAATGGATGTTCTGAACGACACGCTGCACACCATGAGGCCCACACATTAAGCACCCAAACCTTTCCTTTCATATCTTCTGTAGAAAACGATTTTTCTGGACTGTGCAAATTACTCAAAGTAAATGCTGGAGCCGGTTTATCCAATAATGCGGAGGGCAACAAATTGGGGTCTTTTCCGAGTCCTACCCAAAAAAACCCAATCAGTACCACAAAGACCAACAAAGGCAAAAGATATTTAACCATTAAGCATTTGCCTCCGTTGTTGCTGCATCGCCTTTACCCGTAACATCTGATCTACTAGGATCATCCTTGGCTTTAGCTAATTTCTTTTCTTTACGTGATACCAGCCGATAACGTTTGTCCATGATAGCCAGCAATCCACCTAAACCCATAAGCGCACAACCCGCCCAAATCCAATCGACAAAAGGCTTGTGATAGACCCGAATACTCCAAGCGCCCTTCCCCACTGGTTCTCCTAAAGAAACATATAAATCACCAAAAAACCCAGTATCAATAGCGGCTTCAGTCATCACTTGTTGCTGGACATTATAAAAACGTTTTTCCGGGTGCATAACACTCACCTCGCGTTCATCCCGAAAAACGGTAACTTGCCCAATTTGGGTATCGTAATTAGGGCCTTTTGCACTCGTCACTCCATCAAAACGAAAAACATAATCACCAACCGTAATCGTATCACCCACGTCAACACGCACATCCTTCTCAATTTCGTAACCCATTACCATGGTCACTCCAAAAATAAAGACTGCGATACCAAAATGCGCGAGCTGCATACCGTAGTAACTGCGTGACAAGCTACCCACTTTTGCACCGGCTTTTGCACGTTGAATAAAACGACTTCTAATATTGACAATAATCCCCGCAGTAACCCAAACCGAAAGCAACACACCAAAGCTAATCATTGGCGTCCATTTGCCCATGACGAAAGGAATAATCAGTGCGGATAAAAGGCTAATCGCGGCAGCCCATTTCAAACGTTGCGCAATATCCGGTATGCTGGCTTTTTTCCAGCGTGCAATAGGACCAATCGACATTAAAAATATCAAAGGAGCCATTAACGGAACAAAAACAGCCTCAAAATAAGGCGGGCCAACAGAAATCTTTCCTTGCCCCAGTGAATCCAATACTAAAGGATACAAGGTACCCAGTAATACCGCGCCACAAGCAACGGCCAATAACACGTTATTACCAAGCAAAAACGATTCTCGGGACACCAAGTCAAATTTGCCGCCTAGTCCTACTTTGGGTGCTCGCCATGCATAAAGTAATAGCGAGCTACCAACTACGATAGCCAAGAAAGCTAAAATGAAAACACCGCGCTCAGGATCTGCGGCGAAGGAATGAACGGAAGTTAAAACCCCAGAACGTACTAAGAATGTACCCAATAAACTCAATGAAAATGCGCAAATAGCTAATAACACAGTCCAGTTCTTAAAACTACCTCGCTTCTCCGTAGCGGCCAATGAATGCACTAATGCAGTGCCAACTAACCAGGGCATAAATGACGCATTTTCAACAGGATCCCAAAACCACCAACCACCCCAGCCAAGCTCATAGTATGCCCACCAACTTCCCAGCGCGATCCCCAAGGTTAAAAACACCCATGCTACGGTAGTCCAAGGTCGTGACCAACGCGCCCATGTCGCATCCATTTTTCCACCCAGAAGCGCCGCTATTGCAAATGCAAATGCGACTGAAAATCCAACATAGCCCATGTAAAGCAAGGGTGGATGAATAATCAAACCTGGGTCTTGCAATAATGGATTAAGATCACGACCATCCAGAGCGGGAGGAAAAACTCTCTCAAAGGGATTAGACGTAATTAACAAAAACAATAGAAAACCTATACTGATAAAACCCATTACCGCAATGACTCTAGCAACCATATCTTGTGGTAGGTTGCGACTAAATAACGCAACACACATCCCCCAACCAGCCAACATCAAAATCCACAACAGCATCGAGCCTTCATGCCCACCCCATACTGCCGATATTTTATACATCATAGGCAATAAGGAGTTGGAATGGTTTATGGCGTATAAAACCGAAAAATCATCTTGAGCAAACACCCAAACTAAACAAATAAATGCGATTAACATGAATACAAACTGGCCCTGAGCAGCAGGTCTAGCGACAGCCATAAAACCCGCATTACCACTAAATGAACCAATCAATGGGATGACAAATTGCACGATTGAAATAATTAACGCTAAAATCAGCGCAAAATGTCCTAATTCTGCAATCATAACTAAATACCCTCCTTACCGCCGATAATGCTGGCATTACCCAGTTCTTTTTCAAGCTGAGCTTGTTTGCCTTTTTCCAGCGCCTCTGCGACCTCTGGGGGCATATATTCCTCATCATGCTTGGCTAAGACTTCACTCGCCATAAAGCTTCCATCCGCTCCAAATTTACCCTGAGTAACAACACCTTGGCCTTCCCTAAATAAGTCTGGAAGAATACCAGAATAGGTAACACGGATGCGCTCAGCATTATCCGTGACAAAAAAATGCACCGTTAATCCATCATTCTCACGCTGCAAAGTCCCATTTTCCACTAACCCACCAAGGCGAAAAGAGCGATCAGCCGGGGCTTTATTTGCAAGTACATCGGTCGGACTGTAGAAAAAAACCATATTACTGTTAAACGCATTCAATAGCAGCGCAGCTACCACACCTAATGCAGCTACGCCTACCCCCACAAATACCAATCTTTTATGTCGTGCTTTCATTTTTCTACTCTCAGTTTTCTATTTTTTATTCATTCGTGCAATACGTGCCAAGCGCTGCATCATCGTTTTTTTCTTTCTCATTAGCAAAAAAACCTCAATCGCCAAAAACAGGAAGGTCACTCCGTAAGAACTCCAGATGTAAAACCCATGCCCTCCCATTGCAAAAAACTCAGCCATGGTTTGCCCCCTTATTCCCCAAGTCTTGCACCCAGGCAGCATGACGCTCACGCTCAAGGATTATGGTTCGCACCCTCATCAGTGCTATCCCTATCGCATACATCCAGAAAGCAAAGGCCATAATAAACATCGACCAAGCCATAGATGGCGCCATTGTCGGCGCATCAGTCACAGTAACAGACATTCC
Source organism: Gammaproteobacteria bacterium (assembly GCA_027021445.1). Taxonomy (GTDB): domain Bacteria; phylum Pseudomonadota; class Gammaproteobacteria; order S012-40; family S012-40; genus JALUUH01. The sequence continues at coordinate 20,511 of JALUUH010000058.1, read as the reverse complement.
TTGATGCAAAGTGTTCCACCATTTTACCGAGAAATAGATTATCGGGATGTTAACCACCCCAACCAAGGCCAGCAAGGCACTGGCTTTTGCCGCTTTTTGCTGGTCATCAATTGCGGCTTGCAAGGACATATATCCAATATATAGAAATAAAAGGATCAAAAAAGAGGTTAAACGTGCATCCCAAACCCAATAAGTACCCCAGGTAGGCTTGCCCCAAAACGCCCCTGACCATAAAGCTATAAAAGTAAACAATGCGCCTGTAGGGGCTAATGCACTTGCCATCATGCTCGACAAACGGGTATTCCAAATCAGACCTATTGTCGCATAAGCGCACATGACGAGATAAATAAACATGCCCATCCATGCCGCCGGGACATGAATAAACATGATTCGATAACTATTACCTTGCTGATAATCCACTGGGGCCACAAAAAAACCTATGTATAAGCCGATGACACAAAGAATAACAGCAAGCATCATAAAGCACGGCGCTAAAGTACCCGCAACCGGATAGAAAGCCTTGGGAGTTGAAAGTTGTAACCAGAACGCTTTTGTTAACATTTGCATTATTTTAATCCAACGAAATTCTTAATGAAGCAGCCGTGCCCCAAGGTGCTAATACCATTGCCAACACTAAAAAAGCACCTAAAAGTGACAAATGAGCTTCAACCTCCAAACCCGCACGAACAGCCTCCACCGCTCCTGCGCCAAAAATCAGCACAGGAATATACAACGGTAACACCAATAATGACAAGAGCACACCACCACCGCGAACACCTAAAGTTAATCCCGCACCCACCGCACCGATTAAACTGAGTATGGGTGTGCCTATTAACAAGGTCAGCATTAAGATAAGCGTACTTTCCATATCTAAACCCAGTTGCAGACTCAGAAGTGGCGAGATTATCACCAAAGGCAGACCGCTCACCATCCAATGTGCAAAAATTTTGCTGGCAACAATGATAACAAGGGGCTGAGAGGCAACCAACATTTGCTCCAAAGTACCGTCTTGATAATCCTCAGAAAACATACGTGTAAGCGAGAGCATTGACGCAAGCAATGCGGCAACCCAGAGAATACCAGGGCCAATTAGCTCCAGAGTTTCTGTTTCTGGCCCAACGCCTAAGGGAAATAAGGTAATAACAATGACGAAGAAAAACAGGGTAGTGAGGACTTCTGACTTGGTGCGCATAGCCACGGTTAGTTCACGCCAGAGCACCCAACGAATCATCGCTAGCATGCTTGACCACCTGCTTTGCCGAGTACTAAAGTATGTGTAATGCCCGTGGCAACCTCAAATTCCTGGTGAGTGGTCAGCAAAACCATGCCCCCACGCTGTACATGCTCCGCTAAAACGGCTTGCAGCATCGCAACGGCATCGACATCAAGCGCAGTAAACGGCTCGTCAAGAATCCATAATTTAGCATCCGTCAGCAAAATACGGGCAAGTGCGACGCGGCGTTTTTGACCCTGTGACAAAACTTTTGAGGGAAGATCTTCTCTGCCACGCAAACCGATTTTATCCAAAGCATTCCAAGCTTGATCTTCAGTAATCAGGCTGCCACTCATCGCGCAGCTGATTCTGAGATTTTCTATTGGCGTCAGCTCTGCCTTAATACCGGGGAGATGACCTATATATAGAAGTTCGCGGAAATACTCTTCTTTTAGTTTGCGGACATTTTCGCCACACCAAGAGATTTCACCTTCAGCTGGCGAAACTAAGCCGCAAAGCATTCTTAATAAAGAAGTTTTACCACTTCCGTTAATGCCCTTCAGGTACATTAACTCGTTTTCTTTTAAGGTGAAACTCACATCCGAGAACAACACCCGATCGCCGCGTATACATTGCAGGCGCGCGGTCTCTAACATTTGCATTACTCCAACGGGAATGGTTTGAAAAAACTAGGAGCCTGGTCCTAGGCGTAACTATTTGTCCTTTATTTTGCCATCGACACCGCTACATTAGGACTTTCAGGGTTAATAGTTAACGTGCGTGTTTGTGGGATGACAAGCAAATCCATATCTTCCATCGGAATAACACCAACTAAGACCTGATCTCCCATGACTAAAGCACCCACAAAACCCGTGCGATTCATAAAACGCATCTGGATAGGACCAACAATGGAACCAGCCGTTTACTGTTCTCGGCCAAAACGACTTCCTTTTTTCCACTTCATCTAAACCAAGTTGTATTTTAATATGCTCAGGAATACAAAAATGCAGCGCACCAGTATCTGCTAATGCCTCGATATCAATGCTTTTAAGCTCAGGCTTCCTAGGGTTGCTCAATTCGAATTTTGCGGTGGTTAGACCCACGATCATTTTCCAGCCTGGATATGAGTCAATCACAAATTAGTATGACAACCTGAGCTCGCACAATTGTCCGCCGCACCAGGACCATTCCGAGTCCAAGCACCTGAAGGCGCAATAAAATCCATACTCAATTGAGCATCAGCAGCGTAATAACTTCTTCCCGTGGCCAAGCTGGGCACTGTGGGCCTGGTAGCTCTATTGACCAATAAGGCCTTATTCTCCCATCCATGAGGGATTTGCACATGGCATTGGGAGCAGCTATAAGCACCATCTATCAGCGCATGTGCTACATGTAAGTTATTGGAATATTCACTGGACGTCGCATTGTCTACCTTCAAACAATCCGTTGCAACCGCACAAGCAAACCCACTACTCATTGTACTCGGTGCAACCACAGGCTTATATTGATCGGCCACATGACAGCTAATACATAGAGAATCCCCACTCGCGAATACCATTCCATTTACCGCAGTAGCCCCTCCATGCGCGCCTTTTGCAAGGATTGCATTTACCGGATTCTCGGGTGAATGACAATCCGCACAATACATCGTTTGACTGCCAATCGCCCCGGCCACATTAAAGGGTGACTCCATGTTGGCCAATGGTGTCCTGAAGGCACGCAGCCCATCTGCATCAGTCGCATCTTTTATTGGATGCCAACTATTATGGTTATTTACAACCTTCGATGTAGTTGGATCATTTTCGGGACGAATCTCCATCGCAACATTAATTCGAGTACCTGGGTTCCCTGTCAGCTCACCGTCAGCAATTCCAAAATTTGAGTGACATTTTAAACATACTTGATATTCCTTGGTAACCATATCCGTCGTTGATAGTGCATCAGGATCGCCTCGATGGATATCTTGCTCTCCTGAGGTACTCGCTTGAGCACCAGAGAATGTTAACAATTCATCCGCCGCGCCTATACTATCTACATAGGGATCAAATTCAATATTAGACACTGATGTATAATCAGGCTCCACACCAAACACGCCTCTCAGTGAACCAGACGCGATATTTGTATGCATGGTGCCACCCGAATGATCATGTGTGCCAGCCGCTGTATTCCCACTTCCATCATAGACTGTATTTTTAATCGCCCTATGGGGGTGATGACAGTCAGTACAGGTTACATGGCGATTAGCTCGTAAATTGGCTTGCGACTCCGTGAAATCACTATCCAGTATACTGTGCTCATTAGTACTCGCTGCAAAATCAAATAAGGTATGACCACCTGAAATATCGGTTACCGACTTAATATCCGCAACATTGCTATTATCAGTTAATACGCTGTCGCCCGCATGACATTGATAACAGCTTTCTTCGATCGATGAGTTGCCGGCAATTTTTGCACCTGCAGTAGCTACACCATCGCTTGCTTCTCTTAATAGATAACGCGCACCTTCCACCGTATGTGGATCGTGACAACCAAGACAAGAAGACTCCCATACCGTCGTACCCGTAGGGAACTCCCGCAAAGTCGCCGCTTCATCGGTATACGTTTCATCAGCAACCGCCACGCTACCGTGCGCCGAAGCACCCCAATTTGCTTTGTCATGACACGCAATGCAATTGATATCACGTGTTATGTCGAAACTATTGCCAACGCCTGGATCAGATTTTTGAAATCGATGCAGTCTTAAAAATTTTATATTTTCACTATTATCCGTACTTCGAATATGCGGGTCATGGCAGGTAGTACACTCGATCGTGCCATTACTTTGAGTAACAAATGTATTGGTGCTTTCGTTGTTAATCAGGTCACTCAAGCTTGTATCAAGATTCGTTTCCAGTGGTACCGCTAATCGGGTTGAAGCACTTGCTGGTGTTATTTTTCCTGCTTCCGGGGTATTCCCCGCCGCAATAACCGCCGCATTCCAAGCGGCAACACTGCTACCGGTACGAATTCCAATATGAGGTTCTTGCCCAGGATCTCTTAGTTCATCCTCCCGTCCTAAATTTTCAGAAGCGAGCGCCGTTGTGTAAGCGATGCTAATCGGATGATCATTCGTCAAATCAATACCAAGATTCGAGTTATAGCCGGTCTGTGAGTCAATGATAGTGCCACTCGCTGAAACACCATCACCGATTACTTGAATGTCGTTATCGATGCGTGAATTCACCACATCTACCGTACCAACGGCAATAACCCCATCATGGCAAGATAAACACATCTTGGAAGAATTATTAATCACCGTTGGCGTAGCAGCTTGCATAGAGGACGAGACGTATTTGCTATACGTCGAATTACCAATGCTTGTATTCCACAAAAAAGGCTTAACATTGGTATTCGGTGCACCATGTGGAGTATGGCAAAATACACATGTTTCATTCTGCGTTGAAGCTCTTACCTGGCGTATTTCGCCACTGGGTAAGGCCGGCTCAACATTCGCCGCAAAATTATGCTTAGTATTTAATATATCGGATATTCGCCCCGGCGCCATATGGTCGGAAGCCTGGCAAACAATGAACGGAAAGAATAAGCCTGCAATGGCAACTAGGTATTTTTTTTTTATCAACACGCGTTATCAGCTCGCTAGCACTCGTTCAATGAAACACCTTTGATTGAGTCCCGATTTTGAGTGGAATCGATTTTTGCAATATGTCTCGGTCACTATTAATCGTATCCTCAAAGATATACTGAAAAACCGCTACTCTATTATTAAACATGTCAGCAACGTAAATCTTACCTGCATCGTCGGTCCACACACCTGACGGCAAATTAAACTGACCTGCGCCCCTACCACTACCCCCAATCGGTAGTAATGGCCTCCCTTGTGCGTCGTATACTAACAGATAGTCATAGTAAGATTCTACAACGTAAATCCGCCCTTCTGGATCAACCGCCACACCTTTCGGTCTCGGCATATTGCCCAGATACAGGCCGCGTTTCCCAAACTCACGACGATATTTTCCATCCACGCCCAACACCTGAATCCGAGAATTCAAGGTATCCGACACATATAATTCGTCATTATGCAGCGCAAGATGCGTGGGTGAATTAAATTGCAGCGCCTGGTCACCTTTTTTACCGATGGTTCGAAGCAATTCGCCTTGATCATTAAACACACGAATAACATGCCGTGGAGTATCCGCAACAAAGATTAATCCAGACTTGGCATGGCGTACAATACCTGCTGGCCGCTCCAATAAAACATGATCTATTCGACCAACGGGGTCTCCGCTTTGATCAAGAATGACAATAACGCCTAAACCTGCATCAGAGACTAATAAGGTATCATTCGCCCCTTTTGCAATTCCTACCGGGGTCACAAAACCCAGGTATTCGCTGGAATTCTGCCAATTTAAAACTTGGTTTTTATTGACATCAAAGACGATGACTTTCCGGCCCTGCCCATCCGCCACATATATTCTCTGCTGGTCTGAATCAACATAACCCGAATACGGTCTTTCTAATTTGAGAGGCTCCTCGTCGCCAAACACAACTCCGAGCAAAAATGAAAAAAAATCTCGCACATAATGCGTTTCTGCCTGGGCAGACACTAGATTGGTCTCACCTTCAAGATAACCCATAAATTGATAACGCGGAGCGAGTGGGGGCGGGGGCCAAACTTTGCTTTCAGCAGTCTCTATATAAGCAAATTGTTTTGGTGTTGCACAAGCGGACAGTAAAGCAATGCAGCACAGAAACAGGAATCGTCGAAACATAATCATCGACCCGTTTATTGCAATAGGCTGGCTTGATTTGCGGGCAGAATATCGAATATTTGAATGCGTCCGTTTAGATTATCAACAACATAAAGCTGATCTTTGGCGATTTTCATATCGCTGATATGACGAAACTCGCCACGACCGTAACCATTACGACCAATAACATCGATCACTTTGCCATTTTTAAATACTTTGATAACACTTTCCGCTTTTTCAGCGACATAAATACGACCGTATTTATCCATTGCTAAAGCGGTTGGAAACAATAAATCACCTTCGCCAAAATGAGTCATGTACTTTCCTTGACGATCAAGCACTTGAACACTGTATTCAATGCGATCACTCACTAGAAAGCCTTCTTCGATAGGAATCATGTCCGTAATTATACGAAACTTGCCAGGCCCTTCTCCACGCGAACCCATACCATACACCGGCTCTCCGGCATAATTGAATACCACAATATGGCTAAAGTTTTCATCTGCCACCAACACCTCTTTGGCATCCTCATCAACAAAGACTGAGATAGGACTGGACAGGTTTGGTGCATCACTGAATATTTTTAACAAAGAGCCTGATTCAGAAAAATGCAATACGCGCTTAGCAAGTACATCGGCCACATAAAAGGAATAATCTCGCGCAACATAGATATCAGAAACCTCTCCCTGCACTCGATCTCCAACGCCATTTAATATCACCATGCGCTTTTTATTAAAATCATATTTATAGATAAGCCCAGAACCCACATCGGCAATAAACATTAGGTGATCACGAATACCAATGGCAGTAGGTTGTTTTATATCCTGAACTTTTTCACCTGCGATGATACGAGTCAAATAATCCTCTGAGCCTAAACCTATTTCGTTCAAGGTATTTGCATAGCGCAGGGTTTGCGCTTTTTCACCACTCGTATAGTGAATAGGTTGAAGGGGTTGAATACTCTGAACAGGCATAATTGTGCAACCACTCATTAATATGAGCAGTGTTAGCAACATTCCATGAAAAATTATTTGTAGCGTAAACCGACGCTTTTTCTGGCTTCTCTGTGACATCTTTTACACTCATATGGCGGAAAAGCAACTTTCCCATGACATACACCACAGTACTCGCCTTTCATGATGGCTGCCATGGTGACTGGGTTAGACCCCCGCTGGGGAATAAAAATAGCAGGATGACAGTTTTGACAGGTCAACCATATCGTATGTGGTCGATGAGGAAATCGAACATAGGGCATGGATGCCGTATTCTCAAAGATGACATCAAAATCTACCGCATGCATCTTTTCGTCACCATCGATACTGGTACGTGGATCAATTAAACCATCATCCAGCGCCTTTACCCAATTAATGACTCCTCGGTCATCACGTGGAAAATTCAACATTGCTTCAGCAGGCGGCTGGAGCAATCGAGAAGCTTCATTATTCGGGTCATGTATACCATCTTCGGTGATTGGAATAACATCACCCTGCAACTGAAAATGTCCGGTCGATTCTTCATAGACTCCCGGCTTAGTCAATTCAGCAGCAAACACTCCGCTCATCGAAATCAGCGTTGTTATCACCACAAGGACAATAATTTGGCTCCAGCGGCTATATTCGAGTGGATCTAGGTTCGACATATACATCATCTCTCTCGACATCTATTTGTTTTTAATCCGACTATTCATTAGCCTGTTATATAACTCAAAATTCTATATGAGGTGACAACTTAGTATTGAGATATAACTTATCGGAAACGAGAGAAGTTCGCAACCGAACTTCTCATTTTATGAAGGATTTACGAAAAAGCACCTAGGCTATACCAACGAAACTTAATTATTTACAGCAATTCAATTATTTAAAGCAAGCGCCATCACAAAGAACTAAACAAATATGGCAGCCACACTACATTGAAACCCCAAGAATCATTAGCCCTCTGCGAACTTCCTTGGTTGCGTCTTTAATAACCACGATGGCTTCTTTATGTCTTCCGGCGGCTGATGACTCTTCCGCTTTACTCGCAAAAAACTCACCTTTTTTTCGGTAGGTTTCCATTAATTTAACCGATGCAGGACGCGGCTTCTTAACTTCTAATGCAACAGGAATTAATTCTAAATAGCTCACGTAGCGCTTTACCTCGTAGTCATATTCATCTTTGGGCGTATCAAACTTCAATTCATAGACAATTGTTTTTGAACCCAGCATTGCATTGAGAGACTCTGTTACAATTTTTTCTGCGAGCGAAATTTCCTTTCTGGCCTTAACAAATTTCTTAGCTTTCGCTAAAGATGCCGCAGAAGCCTTCAACTTTTTAACCTTTTTCTGATCGTAATTCGAAAATGTTTCTTTGTTCTTTTTGGCCGATTGAATAGCCGCCTTATGTGACTCAACTAAACTCATCAAACCACCTAAATGACTCTCGTAATCCGCTTTTAATTCAGCAATTTCTGCAGCTGTTGGCCCCGCTTTCGGTGGGCTCTTAAACATCGAGACTGCCAACTCCGCCTGATCCATAGCGGCCTTTTTATTTCCACTGGCTAAGGCTTTCTTTGCCAGCTTTATTTTAGTCTCAACTTCTTTTTTGATATCTTGGGCAAGGCTTTTCCCTTTAAAACGCAACAACATATCAACATAAGAAATTTTTTGCTTTACATCGTTTTCGGTCAATCCCTTTTTCTTATTCCCAACAATGGGGCTAGCCTTTGCTTGCTTCTCTCTATTTGCCAAATATTTGGCTTCAGCAGCCTTAAGATCATCACCCTCATTCAAGACCACAATCGACCCCCCCATTGACGGGTGATTTCGGCACTGATAAAACAACTTATCGGGCGTACTGGCATCAGGCTGAAAACTTACATCACCTTCATAGGTAAATTGCCCAACAATCCCTTTTGTATATACCGATGCACCCCAGCCCTGTGGGCTACGGCTAATGTAAAAATCATGCTTGATGTTTGTTCTCACTTGGAAGATATACGATTGTCCACGCACTACAAATATAGGTCGCCCTTGATCTCCATTGACCTCAAACCCCATAACGTTTCCTAAACCGAAATGGGGATGCTTTTTATCCTTTTTCTTGACTTTTATGACAAAAGTATTTGGATCTGTTGGGATTGGTGCCGTATTTGAGGGAGAAATAACAGTGTTATCGACCGCCAGGTCTTCAATAGGAAGCGGCTCAGCTGCGGCTGAATCAATTAATTTGACCACCGATATTTCAACATCTTTATCTTCTTTCGCGACTATCGGATCAACTTTGTGCTCGCTACCTGACTTAGGGCCTTGGTCATTTTTTTTCGCATTAGAAATTATAGGCTCAGCACCAACAGTCTGTTTGTCATCTGACTTTTGTAGCCAGTTCCAATTCGCACACGCTGAAAACCCAACAACACAAACCAAACTTATAATAAATAAACGCACACATTTTATACTTAGTTTCATAGTTACTGACATCCATCCTTTTTAAATCTATATCAGAAATTATGCGATTCACAGATACCCACAGCAATTGTGATTTAGGTATTATTGCACGCCACGGGCACCGACCCGCTTTAAATTCTATAGACTCCTAAGCGTTAAAAAATATTGCATCCCATCGCAATAACTGATAGCAAATAGTTAACCAGGCAATTATAAAAAGCTTAGAGGATACGCACTAAATCGAATAACATGCAATACGCACAAAAGATATTAACTGACTAAGACCATCAGCGTTGTGAATAGTGATTTACTGAGTAAACTCCAAAAAAACACAACACACCCTTTGCGGGTATGCTGTGTTAGTAATACTAAACCTAATCCTGGATCGTTATTTTAGCGCCAGGGGTTTTTAACTGTCGCATCACTTAATGGAGGTGTCCAGTCACTCGGCTTGGGCTTTGAATGGCATTTTTTGCAAGACTTAGTCGTAGGAGGGAATGACACCTTGCCATGACATACGCCACATTTTTGACCCAGAATTATCGCCGACATATTGATTTGATTTGCCAAACGTTGCGGTATAAATATTTTTGGATGACAATTTGAGCAGTGCAACCATTGAGTATGAGGCTTATGAGGGAAAACCACATCAGGCACAGATGCTTTTACTGGACGAACAATATCCAAGTCCATCACAAATGGTTCAATAGAAGGGTCAACTCGATCATAACGAGGATCTAATAAACCATCATCCAAAGCCTTAACCCAATCAATATGGTTACCATATTCAGACGTTGGTAATCCCTTATACGCTATTTTAGGTGGTTGTAATGCAAATGTAGGCTCATTTTCTATATCATGAATACCATCATCTGCGGGCGCTGCATTTGGGTCTTCTATTTTTTTCAATAACCGATTAAACACATTGGCATTTGAAACGCTGATTTTTGCGGGTACTGACCCGGTTACTTCTGCCGATGACACTGGCTTAGTAGCAGCCAATGATAATGGAGAAGCTTCAAATGCTATCGCGGATACCGGAAGCAGAACCGCTGCAGAAATAGCTATTGTAAAACTCTTTATCACTGTTTTCATTATAGAAATTCCTCTCGATATCTACTTATTATATCCGTCTTGCACAGTCTTCTTTTTATCCAATATTTTATAGGCTGGCGCGACAAGGCGCTGTACCGTACTTCCACTAATATGAGTAGGTGTACCTGGAATACCTGAATGGCACAAACCGCAATTCTCTACCGACCATGAAACTTCACCATTGTGGCAAGCACCACAGAATTTTCCGTCGATTATTTTCGCCATAGTGATCTTGTTACCACCGGCTTTAAATTTAAACCCCAAATCCGCATGGCATACCTTGCAACGAAAACGAATACGGTGATACCAGTGCGGGAAAACAACTGGTCGCATACCTGCAGCATCCGCATAGTTATTCATTACTACATCAGCATACTCTGCCTGAGCAGGCTCAGGTGCAACTAACACACCCATCCATGCCAATACCCCAAACAGGGTAAATTTCCACATCGCTGTACGCTCTGTTTTGGCTTTCATAACTACAGTTCTCCGTTTATTATTACTTAAAGGGCGGTATTCACAACAAATCTATATTTTTTTGATCGCCAATCTATCTCTGTTCATCTCGATTGTTCGTCAGTTAAATAGTCCACTATTCGCCTTCCTCACACCTTGCTGATTGAGCATATTAACAAGCATAACTATAGATTAAACCTGGCACCCACCCTAAACACTTTTAAAAACATACCTATTCTGCAATGATATTACAGAACTCCCCCCATAATTAAAAACTTCTATTCAATTGAAATATCACGGACTGAGTACCGAGACCTGAATCACTCTCAAGCCACCGTAAAATTAACGCCGTATTTAATTTACCGATACCATAACCAAAACGGGTCTCCCAGTCTAGCTGCTTTCTATCTCCACCCGAGCGATTTTGTGTTCCGGACAAATCGACTCTAGACGCAAATTTTAGCTTATATATACCAAACATCCGCGAATGTTTATAGCCTATTCTTCCCGATGTTGTCGTTAAAAACCCTTGAAAAAAAGCTTCATCAACGGTTTGCGCGGTAATTCTCCGAGTGCTTTGCGCGGAAAGATTACCTGTCCATGAACTCAAGCGATTAACCGGCAAGCTGCGCGAGAGTTGCAAGTTAACCAATTGTGTTTCCAGATCATCACCAAGACTGCGAGCTTCCATGAGCGTAATTTGAGCGTACGAAGATCCTCGATTCAACTGTTCACTATATGTCAAGCTCGCAGTATGCGATAGACTTAAAACAGAACCATTATCTCTGGTCGCAAAATACTCCCGGACGGACTGCCCTGCATTCGCTCGAAGCCTGGATCGATTACCTGTCACCCAGCGCTTGTGTATATTGTGTCCGGCACCAAGACTAAAATTTTGGGTGAGCGTTGTATCCTCAAATTGGGCAGCAACTTTATTTCCAACACCTCCATTTGCATACCAACTATAGCTCAATCCACGATAAAAAATACGATCCCCTTGATACAATGCCAGTAAATTTTGATTACTGCCAACAACATTTGTAAAACCAGACCTTTCTAACAATGAGCCACTAATCGAACCTGTAAAACGAAAACGTCTAGTTACTTGATAATTTCCAGAAATATTACCGTTTGCCCCTAGTTGCTTTGTATCCAAGGCATCCGATTGACTATCCTGATCTCGTTGATGCACGCGAACCGCACCCGTTAAAGTATAAGGCTTATAAACAGGCCGCCAATAAAAAAAACTACTGAATTGCTCCACAGCCGTTTGAGCCCTAGAGACAAACGGACCATTATTCACTAAATCACCGGTATTAACGTTCTTATTATCTACTTGAGTATAACTTGTGAGTGATTTCACATAAAAATCCCTATTCGGGATATATTGATGCATAAGAGATATCGCACCATTCGTTGTTTTATTCTCTATTAATGATGAATCTCGTGTTTGATAAGAGCCACGCGTATAAAAATTTTGCTTCGATGTTCTTGCTTTTATATTAAAACCTAAGGTTTCATCGCTCAAATCACCTAAATCATCAGTGGTTCGAACACGCTGGTTATACCAAACGTCTCCACGATTACCGCCGCGAGAAATAAAATTCTGCCTAACACCTAAAAAACGAGTGCGATAATTCCCCGCAAAACCAAAAATATTTGAGACATCACTAAGCTCTAGATTATTGCTTGAATAATACGTGATATTTAGCGGGACACGACTGCGAGGAAGAAAATTAAGACGTATTCTGGAAGATAAAAATTCTGCTTCTTGGCTTGCCCCCGACTGCGCAGAGGCGTTAGTGGCGCTTATTGTCCCACCCATATCCAAAGTTGCCAACCAAGGACGCCATAAAAAGCTCGAAGCATTCAGTGAGCCGATATAATTTACGGTTTCACCTTCGACACCAGAATCAGCTTTTGTATAGGTATAGTAATAGCCTAAATTCCCATACAATCGCAATGGCGTTTTTTGTGATGCATGCACCAAAGCTACACTACATAGCATCAGCAAAAGCAACAAAGCAGAGCAGGATCTAAAGTGCAGCATATAAGGTATCAAATTCCTATTACACTAATTTGATCCACTAATACCCACTTGAAAACCAAAGCCTCCCCAAGCCTCATTCCTCCCCCTTATTTGAAAATAATTTTCATGTATTAAATCTGCGCACCCAGTAATCAGCGATACAGTTACTTCTTAATATTATTTAATGACCACTTTATAAGTTTGCGACATTTAATTTAATCTCAGCATTCTGACGAAGATTCAAAAGCAATTCTTCGCTTGCCGTATTCGCTAATTCTCTCATCAACAATTGTTTAGCCCGCTCTTTTACCTGGGCATATTTATTTAAAACATTAGCTTGTTTTTCTTCTAATTTAAAAATGGCCACGCCTTTTAACAACGACACTGGGTCTGAAATATCCGCCTCTTGCATGTTATGCAAAACATTTTCAGCAATTGGGGCCAACATTCCTTGATGTAAAAAGCCCATATCCCCACCTCGCATAGCCGTTTCATCGCCCGAATGAATTCTTGCTAACTCAGCAAAATCACCCCCGTTACGCAGTTTGTCCACTATACGCTGCGCCTCTTCATGCGCTGCCTGCCACACATCACCCGTCGATGAAGGAGCAACCTTTAACAAAATCAACGACACCCGTTTACGCTCGGGCGTGATAAATAACTCGTTATGCGTATTGTAGTAATTCTCTACTTCATGCGACCGCGGCTCGGGTACTGAACGAACACTGTCTTGTAACTGCTGAAGCATATTTTCCTCTTCAATCGCAGCTCTCAATCCTGCTAATATCTGATCCTTAAATTTATTCCAGTCTTTGCTGGTCGAGTAACGTTTTTCATATTGTTTTAGTTGCTCATCTACCGAATTTTTATCCGCTTTAATTCCGCGTCTCTTCGCTTCCTTTACCAACAACACACGATCAATCAAAGTATCAGATACTTCCTTACGAAAAGCACTTAATTCCTCCTCGGGTATTTTTCCATGGTAAAAACGTTTTCGCGCTCCTGCTTGAAATGCTGCTTGAAATGCCTGCACTGAAATCTTTTCGCCATCAACCATCGCGTAGTAGTCGTGGCCTTTCACATTCGCATTGAAGCTTGATTCTTGTTTCTTAGCTTCTTCTAAGCCAACTTCCGCCGCAGTAGAAGAATACACAGGGAAGAACACGCTAAAAATCAAAATGCCCAAAAAAAGACGTAAGCTCAGACTTAAACGCATTATTGAGATCATTATTCCTCAGCTGCCCCCTATGGATGAACGCCGCTAAAACGAAAGACGGGGATCGCGCAAAGGTCTCTACTTAACATGACAGGTCAAACACAAACCACTAGGGGTTTCGGTATTACTTATGCGCAGGAATGTGGGGTTCACTGTTTCATGTGGATCATGACAACTCCCACACTCGACAAAAGGCTCTTGTTCTGCCTGACCAGAGTAACCATTACTCGCGTCACGTGTATACAGGATAACATCTTGTTTTGTTCTTTCGCCATCACCACCGATGCGCCAATCTCTATCGACCCACCAAAGATATCTACCGTCTTTAATTTTAAACTGCACGGGTGCAAAATCAGCATCCCGGGTATCCCCTTGAGCTAAAATCGGCGCTGAAGCCGATATTCCACCACCTCCATATTGCATTCCTATCGGGTGGTCGTTGGTTAAATCCTCTCCTAAATTTTGCACGATATCAGATCGTAAACGACCATCCTCGGCACCAAATATGTCATCACCAGACCATACGCCCGCGCTAAAACCTGGATTATCCGCACCCGAACCAGGCTCATTAATCATGCTATCAATAGCCATCGTGCCATCGTGACAAGATAAACAACCAATTGACACAGAACCAACGTTTACCGCGACCTGCGCGTCCAAAGTAGATGTTCCCAGCTGATCATAGGTCGAATAATTCGCGGGATTATTTAATTGTCTATTCCACAATGGAACGGCTGCACTAGCGTCACCGCCATGAGGAGTATGGCAGAACACACATATTTCGGCAGTACCGGTAAATTGATTTCTATTACCACCGTTTGCACTAGGCCCTGCACCCGTAACGCCCAAGTTGTGTACGGATTCGGCAATACCTGCCATCACAGGACTCATACCAAACATACTTGCGAAAATCGCAGTGAGCCAGACTAACCCAGAAAAACCAAAATGGCTTTCTCTCATTCCTCCCCCTTGGCAATCTATATTGATTTTAAAATCCCCATTCACGAATGCTCTCTCATTCGTGATTATTGATTAATCGACTACCTATTCAGAATTCGATTGCTTGACCCACTGAAAAATTTATGGGTATAACAAGAGACTGTACTCTAGACGACAAACTAATGGTTGGCAAGACCAAAACGCCATTCCAGCACAATCCAAGAAATGCAAATAATGAATTTTGTATCTACCTTCTCAATCACTTGCATCAGTGAGTAATTTCAACACCTCGACCCTGCCCAAAACTTGATCAATAAAAAAAATGTTGTTTTTCTCATCAATTGCAACCCCCCCAGGCAACGCAAATAATCCCACTTTATTTGCACCAGGATTGCCAACATTTAATAACAACCGACCTTGCGCATCAAATAACAACAACTTTTGAAACGCCGCATCAGAAACCAAAATGATATCATTGTCACTAACCGCTAAACCTCGAGGCCGCGCAAGATCTCCGTAGCGATCACCCTGCTGCCCCCAAACTCGCAACAATTGTAGATCAGGACTAAAAACCTGAACTCTAAAATTGCCAGCATCGAGCACATAAAGATCTCCTTTACGCGAAAACGCCAGTTGATTAGGGTGGTTAAAAAGCCCCTTACGATGGCCACGCTCTCCTAAATATCTTTCAAACACACCTTCTTTAGAAAAAATAGCGATACGATGAGCTGTCGAGTCAATCCCACCTCGATCTAATAAAAAGACCTTATTCGTTTTAGGCTGCACTGCCACATCAATTAAATGAGAGAACTCTGCCCCTTCACCAATCACTCTTAGAAAATGTCCTTGCTTATCATAAACAACCACTCGCTGACTAGCTGAGTCCGCTACAAAAAATTGTAACTGATCATCGATTGCCACACCTAACGGAAAAACCAACCGACCTTCATTTCGCCAACCAATAGGAAATATTTTTTTTCGAAAAAAATCAAAAACATGAACTGTTTTCTTGCGCGTATCTGAAAGAATCACATAGCCTTTTTTAGCAGCCACATCATAAGGCTTAGCAAAGACGCGAGCTGTTTTATCGCTAGCAGAAATCCCCGTCAACATTTCCATCCATTCATTCGGCCGCTCCAATTTCAGATCAGCTGACGAACGAATAAATCCTTGATAGCTTACTCGAGCTTTAGCCGGTGGCTCCGGCCAGCGCAAATGAGAAAAATTATTTTCAATAGGATTTAAACTACAACCCTGCAAGAGCACAGCAAAAACTAAAAGAGTAAGAAATAAAAAAATCATCCTACAGTGCGAGCAAACGCCCTCCGTAAAACGAAGACCCGCTCTCCCTCTCATTGTTATATCTAGCGGAAGCTAATAGAGACTTTAGGCTTTTGCCAATTCAGCACGCATTGCGTCAATAGTTGCACGATAATCACTGGTATTAAATATTGCAGAACCGGCCACAAAAGTATCAGCACCTGCTTCAGCGATTTCTCGAATATTATCCACCTTAACACCACCATCAATTTCCAAACGAATATTACGCCCAGACTCATCGATAATTTTGCGCGCCTGCCTGAGCTTATCCAAGGTTGAGGGTATAAAGCTTTGGCCACCAAAACCGGGGTTGACGGACATTAGCAACACCATATCAACCTTATCAATAACATAATTGAGCACGTCTAATGGCGTAGCAGGATTAAACACCAGTCCTGATTTGCAACCTTCGTTTTGAATCAATTGCAAGCTACGATCAACGTGTTCGGAAGCCTCAGGATGAAAAGTGATGTAGCTAGCACCGGCTTTAGCAAAATCCGGAATAATGCGATCTACGGGCTTCACCATTAGATGTACATCGATATCTGCTGTAACCCCATGCTTTCTTAGCGCTTCACAAACTAGCGGACCAATCGTCAAATTTGGAACGTAGTGATTATCCATTACATCAAAATGGACAATATCCGCGCCACAAGCCAATACATTGTCGACTTCTTCGCCTAGGCGTGCAAAATCTGCAGAAAGAATTGATGGAGCTATCAGGTAATTTGGCATGACTTTGGCCTCTTTTCAATGAACAGTGTCAAAAATAACAGCAATTAAAACTAGGAGGCTGCCTGAGAACAGACTGACCTGCGAAAAAAGGACGCATATTAAAGATCCTTACACAAAACCACAACCTTGCTTTAGAAAAATCGCTGTTACGAACTAATTTACCGGCATACACCAGGGAAACACAATGACGCAAAAACTCGAAAAACTGGGCCTCATTATTGTGCTATTTTTTTCGCTATTCCCTGGCAGCACCAATGCATATGACCTATGGCAGGAAAAGGAAATGACTGATAGCATTCTGCCATTTATAAATAAAAGCAAACATTTGTGGCTGGAAACCGATAACAATAGAAGGTCATTTTCACTCTATGAGCCTAACATATCACACCCTCTAAAAGGAGGGGTTATTATACTCCCAAATATTAATTTGCATGTAGACTGGCCATCATTAATTCGTCCTCTGCGGACAGAACTCACCCAAAATGGCTGGCAAGTTCTTACATTACAACCTCCAACGAGTTCTCACAATCAAGATTCAGTCTTTTTTATAGACTTACCGAAAGAAATCACTCAGCGTATAAATGCTGCCATTGATTACTACACATCCATAAACACAGAAAACATTGTGCTTCTCGCGCATGGCCATTCCGCAAATATAGCAGCCTTATATCTCAGCACGCATAATACTTCTAGTCAGCAAATATCAGCATTTGTGGGAATCAGTTTCCGCCACCAAGCATTATCGTCTCACTGGCCTGATATCAACAAAAATTTAGAACTCATTCAAATCCCATTATTAGATATTCACGGCCGCCTGAGCAATTCTTTAGCCGCAGCGGCAGCTAACCAACGTGCCAATAGCGCACATCTTGCGGGCATTAACAAACAACAAACAAAACAAACACTTACCTCAAAAGTTGCAGAGTTAGCATTTAACAAAACGGGAAATCTAGGGTATCGCCAAATCACCCTAAGCAATAGCGACTACGACCTACAAACACCGACTAGTGAAGCGGTAAAAAAAATACGAACGTGGCTCTCTATTCACTCCAACTAGGAGCCTGTCCGAGAACAAACTGACCTACTGCGAACAATCCATTGTGGCCCGATTTTCCGATTAAATTCGTTAAATATGCTCAATATTAGCCTCATTGAGTCGAAAAATCAGACTCAAAATGGCTTGCCCTCGTGACGATCGCTGTTCTCGGACAGGCTCCTGGAGCTCATCCGAGAACAGACTGACCTACTGCGAACAAGCCTGATTCCGTGATCCTCATCACAAATCATCAATTTTATTGTTTAACTTGATATAAATTACGAATATTATTAAATATTTTATAAACTACCAGGAACTTATCATGCCGCCCATAAACCTAACATATGTCAAAAGTCGTGTAAGCGACTAATATTAACGACTGGAAACCATACACTCAATGAAACGCTATTTTTATTTTCTAATCTTCACATTTTTTCTTATTAACTCAACCAGCCTGCTGGCTGCACGTTACTCAGTAAAAACTCTTAATTTACTAGAGGCGAACGCCATAAACAATCAAGGTAAAATTGTCGGAAAATCTGCAAATGGTGACGCTATCATCTGGCCCGCAGATGAAGACGACCCAGAAAATTACACTGAAAGTAATATTATAATATTGCCCGCTCTAACCGAAACACCTACGCCTTTGTCCATCACAGCGACAGATATCAATGATTCCGACCAAGACTCAGAAGGCGAAATAATTGTGGGCTGGTACGAAGATGATACAACCACCTTAAAGCAAGGCATCTATTGGGTTCAAGGTAACAGCGGCTACAGAGCAAACCCACTGCCTCCGTTTACCCGAACTGTTAACCGCTGCATTGGTGGTCTAGTACCTATATCCGACTTAGATTTTCCCGAATGTTACAACGAGGACAACGCCCAAGCATTAATCGATCACGCTCTTAGCACTAATAATTGCGACAACTCGTCATTCGATATTAATAGCGATAGGAACGGAATAATTCTCGAATGTGATACCGGCAGCATCGCATTAGGTGTTAATAATAATCAATATATTAACGGCACATCTTTTCGACATGATAATACTGAGCGCGCAATCGTTTGGTTAAAACAAGAAATCGAGAACGAGGATGCGAGCGAAACAGTGTTTGAAACTGACTATATCGTTATAGATATAGGCGCTACCACCACAGAAAACAGCCCACCTAAAAGCCGTATTGCACGTACTTTATTTATCTCAAAAAACTTAAATATTATAGTAGGTGAGATCTGTGAAAACTCGAATTGTACCGCCTCAGCGAATGGATTTAAGCCCTATGTCTGGCCCTCTGTTTTACCTACCGAGTTCGCACCACCCATTGAGCTATTGGACTCTACAACAAATGCTTCGATAAACACCGATTATGCCATTACAAATATTTCTGCCAAAAATATCACCGGCTGGCATAACGACGCTAATGGCAATCCAATACCCATTATTTGGGCACTTAAGACTGCGACTGAGAACACCAAGGCTTCCGTTAAAAGCTCGGTCGCCGCCTCGGTAAACAAAGACGGTTATGGTCGTCTAATGGATTTAAGGCCCAACGAAATAATCGGCAGTTGGAGAACAAATAACAACAACTTTCGAGCAATGTTCTTCTCTCCCGAGTGCGGACCACAAGACCTTAATGGGTTACTCGCCAACCCACAAACTGAAACCTCACTATTATTAACCAATGCTGAAAGACTTTCGCAATCAAGCGCACCCAATAAAATCATTGCAAGCGGAACAGAAAACGCGCTAGAAAATTTTTTTTTATTGACTCCAACTACGGTTGATGTAGATCTCGGAATCTCTCTCTCCGCAAGCGTACCGCAGTTAACAGTTGGCGATAAAAACATATATACTTTAACAATACGCAATAATAGCATTGGTGATAACGAAAACTCCGGTTTATATGCCACCTGTTTGACAATCCATGTCCAAGGAGAAGTCGAAATCAACGAACAAGGCACACGCCGACCTGGCGGCATTACCTTTCTTGAAATAAATCCCACCGCAGGAATCAGCTGCGAACCAACTCCAATAGATATTTCCTGCAAAGTTGACCGAATCAATCCTGGAGATTCGGCAGTCATCTCTATCATTTCACAACCAAGGGCATTACTTGCAGACAGGACCATTCGAATGGTCGCTACAATCAGCGCATCAGAGTTTGATTCCAACACTAACAACAATCGAGCAAGCTTAGATACTTTTGTAAAACGAGAAAACTGCTTTATTGCCACCGCAGCGTATGGCTCTTACTTCTCGCCTCAAGTGAAAGTCCTGCGGAGTTTTCGCGATAAAATA
>JALUUH010000057.1 GCA_027021445.1 Gammaproteobacteria bacterium | reverse complement strand
GATTTGACCTTTAGTAATTTGGTACATGCCAGGTGCATCTTCCGCCTCCCAACCGATGGGGTTATTAAATACACCGCCTAATACGGTAACCATTGGTAAGCCGGTATAGGCAAAATAGGCTTGCTCGATGATACCCGAATCAGCAGGGCCGTTAGCAGTAGCAGCATTTATATTTGTACCACCATTAACACCTATCGCTAAATCATAATCAATTCGTACCATTGCTTTATCTGTTTTTCCCACAACATCAACTTCAGCGTTTGCAAGGAAAACACTGGTATCAGTGGCATTGGTATAAGTAATATCAGTAAAACCACTAACCTCAACAGAACCTGCGTAGGCTGATAGCGATAAAGACCCAACGGCTAAAGCCAATAAACTACGTTTCATCATGTGTGCTTCTCCTCTCAATGTCCCATTTTTTTTGTCAGGAACTATATGTTTATAAAGTAAGTTTTGCCTATTACCCGTAAATTTAGACAAACAAAAACTACTCTTTTTATAGGTATAAATCAATGACTTTTTATTCAAAGGCGGGTTTATCAAGGCTTATTTTAGATCTATGTTTGCATGTTTAGATTGAGTTAATAAAACTGAGTTAAAAACAATCAGGTTTGTTCGCAGTAGGTTAATCTTTTTTACTTAAAGTCGATAAGCCACTTAAAGTAGTTGGATAAACTCTGGAGGTGATTATGGCGAGGATATTAGCGGTAGATGATGCAAAGTCGATTTGCGAAATTATCAAGTTGGTGTTAACCCAGGTTGGGCATGATGTGACAACAGTGCTGAGTGGGCGAGAGGCTTTAGAACTCGCAAAAACGCAAGATTTTGATATCATTTTATGTGATGTAAATATGCCAGAAATGAATGGCATAAGTTTGGTCGGTAAATTACGATTAAAAAAAGGTTTTGAGTACGTGCCTATTATTATGGTGACCACGGAGGGCAAGGATTACAAAAAAAATGAAGCTCGTACCATGGGAGCTTCTGCGTGGTTACAAAAACCGTTTTCTCCAGAACATTTAATAAAGGCTGTAGATCGGTTTGTAGGGTAAACGAAGTAATGGTGTTACTTCAAGTTTGTTTAATTGGTCTAGCCTTATGACAATATAGTATTATCGACTATAATAATAATGATTTACTGAGTTCTTGTAGAGTATTTTATTACGGCTGCTGGAATATGTTAATGTTTGAATAAATAACCAAGGTAGGTTTTATTATGATAACGAAAGATAGCTCGTCTTCAATGATTTATTCCACAACAAAAAAAACAGCAAGCAAAAAAAAATCATCAAATACCAAGAAAACGGTTACTCAAAAAATTATAAAAAATAATTCAGTAATAAAAAAAAGAACGACAACACGCTCAACTAAAAAGGGCAAAACCCCAAGCGATATTACTCAGAAGCTGGGGCTTCCCGAGGGGGTTGTTTATAATCAGGAAGAACGCCAAAATATGATATCAATAGCGGCCTATTATTTGGCTGAAAAACGAAATTTTTCGGATGGCGGTGAATATGAAGACTGGTTTCAGGCAGAACAAGAAATCGACAATTTGTTGTTAACGGATAATTAATCCAAATTAGTCAATCTTTGTTTCTGATCTGCGCGGGTGTAGGAAGGCTGTTGTATTCTGGATGACGGCATCAAGATTGCTTTCGTGTATCCAATAACCAATCGTCTGAGTGTGAGATACGGTGCAAAAAGTTTATATTATTGAAGATAACGATGGCGCAAGAAATTTACTTAAGGAGCTTGTTGCTACTTCAGGCATTGAGGCCAGAAGTTTTCCAGATGCCCAAGAGTTTTTAGATCAATTCAATCACTCATGGGTGGGTTGCATTGTCACTGACGTGCGCATGCCGAGAATCAGTGGTATAGCCTTACAAGAAATTCTGCGCAAACGAGACTGCAATATGCCAATAATTTTTATTTCCGGTTATGCGGATGTATCGATGGCTGTCGATGTAATGAAATCAGGCGCGTTTGATTTTTTTGAAAAACCCTTTTCAAATCATGCATTATTGGAAAGCATTAATCGTGCCTTTGTTCTAAATACCGAAATACAAGCAAATGAAGAGAAAAAAGTTGAGCTTGAAGAAAAAATTTCATTATTAACTAAGCGTGAACATGAAGTGATGGAATGTCTCATGACTGGAAAGAAAAATAAAGACGTAGCAGAGCTATATGATATTAGCGTACGCACGGTTGAAGTTCATCGCCAGCGTTTGCTCAATAAGCTGAATGTTAAATCGGTTGCGGATTTAATTTTAAAACATGCCTGATCCGATAAGTTTTTAATACAAGAGTCTATGTCTCCAAATTGAAACCTTCGGGTATGGAAAATTGTAAAAACAGATTGGCTATATCGTCTTTTTCGAATCGTCTGCTGGCCAGTGCATGAAAACGAGAAATCCAAGAAACTCCAATGGTATTATTAAAACCATCCAATACAATGTATCTCATGTACATAAGTGCAGTCTTAATTAAGGCACGGTGAAAGCATCCAAAAAGATAACTTCTTCAGTTTCTCCCGCTGAATTGCTGACAACTAGATCATAGGTTTGTGGAATATATCCGGCTGGGATTGTGGCGGTAATTGTCGTTGCAGTTACATTCGTGATGTTTATGGGTAGATTGCGTTGGTAGATTATGCCTCCAGAGGCGTAAATATAACCATCATTGATTCTAGAATTCCAAGGATAAGACGAGCTACCCTGTACGACCATATAAGGCCCACCGGTCAATTTAGGTGTAGTGGGATCTGAGATATCGAAGTCATAATACCTATAGCCTTCTGGAGCATTATCTAAATTAATATCTAGCGCAGTTAATACATCGCCCTCAATATAGACTTCGTCAAAATTTCCTAAACCATGATAATTGCCAACGGGGTTTATATTAGTGAAGCCAGTGTCTGGCCCTACATCATAGACATGCAAACCTGCACCTTCGACTTGGAACCCATTTTTACTGGCTACAATAGCGTAGAGCTTAGTTACTGAGCCACTAATGAGCAGTTTAGCTGCTACGTCTACGATGCGGTCGTTGAAGAAGTTTTGTCTGGGTGGGCCATTTACCGCATAGACGGCGACCGGGTTCGTTGGATCGGTGACCTCAAAGATTATTAGTTCGCCTTCGGTCGGAGTACCCGCAATGTTAACGATTGCCTCAATCCCTGCGACGAGGAAAAATTTTCGCGGTCCTGTAGTAGTAGGTATTGTGACTAAATCTGTCCGTGGCGTATTGGTTGACGTGCCGCTAAAGAGAAGAGAGCCTACGATATTCGCTCCTGTTGTGATCGACATATCAACAATACGTACAGAGTTTCCCGCCGCTTGATAAACTAAGTTGCCTTCAAGTTCATCGATACCACCGAAGCCGGTCTGCTTGCCACTGGTGTCACTGATAACAGAAAAAGTTCGTTGTAATACGGGTGTGGATGGCGTGGTGAAGTCATAAGCTAATAAACTTGCATGAGGAAGTGCTGAGGTGGCGGCGCGAATATTAACGGGAATGAACAAGCTATTATCTTGCCGCGCAATGAGGCCTCCGATGGTAGGAATCGGCGCTGGTCCACCTCCAGCCCCTCGAGCAGGTAGCAAAAACCGATTGAGTTGCAGTATAGGGGCTGAAGGATTGCTTACATCATAGACGTTAATGCTCGGGTAGCCGCTAGGAACGGAACGTGACAAATAGAGTAAGTTATTTTTCTTTTCAACATAAAATGCGTTATTTGGCTCTACTCTTGTGACGACGGAGCTCACATTAGGATCATTCAGTAGCCCAATTTTTACATTTTGGTCAAACCCCGTGCCACTAATCGTAATGATGGTTGCTGAGGTTGCAGATCCGGTGTTGGGGATGATACCGGTTACAGTCGGTACGATGGCATGGCTGGTGCTGAGATAAAACAAGAGTGCGCTACTGACACCAAATTTGATAGGACGTTTAATTTGGGTATTAACTCTATAAAAAGCAAAAATGGCAGTGAGCATCAGCAGTATCAATATTTCGTAAAAACTCATGGTTCCTCCTCCTCCATTAGATGATCCTCCGCCACTTATCGCCATGGGGATGGCTGCTGTTGGTGAATCAGGAATGGGTCGTAACTGAATATTGGCCGAAATTTGGTGATTTAGAGTGACTTGATTGTTGTAATCAAATGGATCAGGTAGAGCACTGTCAGTGACTTGAGCGGTAACGGTGTACTTAGATGCGGAAGTACTCGTGGCCAATGTTAGATAGATAAGCAGTTCGGCTCCTGGCATTAAGGGACTATCAAAGCTGCAATCAAGTATTTGCCGCTGCGCGATGCTTGCGCGTTTAGCACAGGAGACCTGTCCCACACCCTCTGGGGCGATAAAACTGGACTCTATAAGTGTCATGCCGTTAAGACTAAAATCCGCCGTCAGTGCTGAGCCCCCTAAGTTGTTGCTTGCGTGAGATCCTAAGTTTTTAATCATTACCTCGTAAAATACGGATTGACCCGAGGCAATTAGTAAGCCGGGGTAAGGGGTTACACTAAGATCTAAATCAACATACGGTGTGACTAAATCCCCTCTTTCTGCGGCACCCACATCGCATGCGCTGCCCGCTGAACGTCCAAACATACGTTGATCAAATGTCAAGGTGCACTCATTAGAGGGAATGACATCCAACGCGGCGCTGGTTGACGTGGGTGGTCGACTAATTGGGTTTGTTAGAAAGGGACCAGGGGGTAGGATTGCGCCACCATATGCCCCTGCATCCAGTAGATCGGGCGCGGTATTGGTTTGATCGCCGCCCGCAGTCAGTGCGCAGGTAGAACCATTCGAAATATTGTATCCTTCAGATTTTATCAACGCGAGGTATTCGTTGGTGAATATATTATCGCCTTCCGAGATAATGCTGCCACCAATGCCGTCGTTTTCTGAGTAACCACCGCCGCAATAATTGTTTTGCGCCGCTTGTGCTTCACCTATTTGCCCAGTGTCTAGAAATAATTTGCGTCGATAGGCTTCATCGCCGATGATTGAGTTTTTAATGATGACTGGGCCAATGGGGATATTACCATTCCCGTCAACCCCGGTAAGATTTCGTGTATTAATGAATAATTCTTGAGCCAAATTTTGCTCTAGTGTAGGGGCAGCGCCTGTTCTAACTTGGTTAGCCGTTAGGGTGACGTGGTTGAGGGTCATTCCAGAGGAAGTATGAATGCCAGCACCGTATGCGCCTAAGGCGTTGCTGGTATTTCCAACAATAGTAGTGTTTTCTAAGATAAGCTCGCCATTACCGCTATTACTTATACCGCCTCCTAAACCATCTACGCCATTCCAGGATACCGAGCTATGACCTATGTACATATAGGAAAAGTTGCTCACTCCTCCACCAATGGCTAATTGCGCTTTATTATTGTCGATCGCGCTTTCTATGATAGTTACAATCGCGCCACTGGCACCAGGGTGGCTGGCAATACCGCCCCCATCGCAACTGAAGCAAATATTTTGGCTGATATAACTGCGGCGAATGGTTAATACCCCGCCTTGATTACTAATGCCACCACCGAGACCAAAATTTTTGCTGGCCGCATTGAACATGATGATGCTATCGGCGATTTTTGCACTGCCAGTGTTGCTAATGCCTCCGCCCTGTTGGGCGGTATTAGATTCAATACGACTTTGATTACGGATTTCCAAATAGCCTAAATTGCGAATGCCGCCGCCGCCGGAAAAGGTTTGAGTGGCGGTGTCATAAAAATTGTTGTTTTGCGCGGCATTAAAAATAACCTGGCTGCGATCTAGCAACAATGAAGCGTTGGCATCATTAAAGATACCGCCGCCGAGGCCATAATATGAACGCAAGACGTTTGTGTCGGGTTCTTTCTCTCCGTTTTGGTCAAGCAAGGCTTGGGCATTATTGTCTGAAACTGTTACTTCGTTGAGGCGGGTATTCGGGCCCGCATTATAAATACCGCCGCCGTTTTCACCGGCAAGCCACGCATTTTTAGCGGTAAATTTGTTAAATGTTACACTGCCTGCCGATGCATGGATGTGGAAAACTCGGTCATTAAGGCCAAACCGATTGCCACTGGGGTGACCTGCGTCGACCACACTTTGCATGATACCCGCGCCCTGGATGATTAAGTTACCGCCGCCTGTTATATCTAGGTCACCGGTGGCCGCCGCATCCTCTTTCGTGCCTCTAATAGTGAGCGTATAAATCCCGGCCTCTAATACGATGATGTCGTCGCTCGCGAGCGCATTTGTCTCTTGGATAGCGGCGCGTAATGTGCAAAGTCCGCCGACTACCGAGTTACAGTTGCCATCGCCTGGCACTGCATCGAC
Organism: Gammaproteobacteria bacterium; assembly: GCA_027021445.1. Classification (GTDB taxonomy): domain Bacteria; phylum Pseudomonadota; class Gammaproteobacteria; order S012-40; family S012-40; genus JALUUH01. The sequence goes on along the minus strand of JALUUH010000057.1, from coordinate 5,882 downwards.
TCCGTCGACAAAGCTATCGACCGTAAAAGTGGCGCTGATCGCGTTTGATGAGATAAAAAGAGAGATTACTAGGGCTAAAGTACCTAGTATTACGTGCTGATGTGGCATTATATTCCACTCCTAAAGACCGTCTAGAATTCTGTGGATGGTTAAAAACCATTCACTTATAACAACATAAAGCTACTGCCGCTTCAAGTTGATTCTTAATCTAAAACAACCGACTAGGTCACGATTTATAACATTTATGCCCTATATAGCTGGGTGCCGTCCTATGCGCTCGAGTTCCCAATTTGTCGTCCTTATTTATCCTAAGGGTGTTCTCATACAGGTGACCGTGCTGCGTTAGATAGCATATACCATATATCACTATTTTTACATGGTATTATATGCCCCAATAACCCTCATTTCCCTGCTTATTTTGTTGTCTCAACACTTCGCGTAAATCCGTATTTAGGTATCGGCAGGGTCAGTGCTCAAATCAAATCATATTGCGGCAAACGATATAACTGTCACTAGACACAGGTAGGGTGAGTTTCTGAGTGCGTTGAATTAGGCTTGAAGAGGAATATCCCAATTATTAGCCCTATATGCGATAGTCAGTTTTTCCTTACGCTTGTCTAAGCACCGCCGGTAACAATGCGATGTGTGTTTAAACAATAAGCTTATTGCTCAATCGTCCTAACGGGACATTTTTTAGGGTAAATAACAAGTCTGACAAACCGATTTCACCCACCTTACTTATCGCTTACATTTGAATTCTTTTTCAATTATTCTGCACAATCAATGAGATAAAGTCAGCGCCAAAGAGGGAAATTTGTTCCGTGCATGAGTGGGAATGGGATAAAACCCGTCATAATCCTAATCATGTACTAAATACGAGCTTAAAACATGCTTCGGCAGTGATATTTCCATCAAAAATATACCCTTGTTTTCGGTTCACAGGAGAACCCCAATAACTCGTACCCATTAGGCTGATTTTTTGGGTTTTTAAGGTGCTAAATTTATTGACTTTTTATACAAATAGTGGGAAGTTGCCCCATAAAAAATACTTTATACCTCTGTCTTGTGGAGACGATGCTGCGCTCTATTGTTCTTATTTCATATAATACTTTAAATGGAATTCATGATTACAAACGGGAAATATCTATGAAAATATTAATGAGCAAATATAAAAAATCGGTTCGCCTTAAAATTACATTGACGATTGTTTTAGTTTCAATGCTGCTTGCATGTGGTGTAGGCGATAAAGAGAGTCTTACGCACGTTGATGGCCGTGTGGTCAAAGGCGTATTGTCCAATGCGGTCGTAACTATTCGTATTATTGATGAAAATGGAAACGCAGGGGAAATATTAGGTACAGCGCGAACCACTGACGAAGGTCGATTTTCCATGAGCTTTGCGCAGGATATATACACACCCTTATTAATAACGGCGGTTACTGATAGTGAATCGATTATGCAATGTGATGCTAGTAATGGTTGTATCGATATTGACGGTACGGCGGTAGACTATGCCACTGCTTTTACGCCCTCTACAGGTTTTACCCTAAAACTCATTATTCCTTTTTTGCAACCCAATGAAGCACACACCGTAAATATGAATGTGTTTGCCCATCTGGCTGCAGAATATCTTATCGATGCAGCAGCTAATAATGGAACGGTGTTAGATAGCAATTCTGCAGCAATGGCAAATTCGAAAATAACTGATTTGATTCAAGACTATTCATTTTTGCAGATAGGGGATAGCTTATTAAAAACAGAAACGATAGATATAACCAATAAAGATGAAATCATCTCAGCGATCGAAAATAATAATGCTTCGTTATTGCTAGGGTTTGCGTCAGCCGCAGTGATGCGTTATTTCAAAAAAAATGAAATAGGCGATCTCAATGAAGCGCTGATGAGTCTTAGTAAGCTTTACCAGCAGAACAACGGCGAATTACCTTTGTCTGAAAATGAAAAAGGCTATTCAATGGAGGCCTTATTAAAAGACGCTCGTGATGAAGCGCTAGCGGTAGAAATAAGATATAGCGATATTTTATTATCTTCTTTGTTAAGCACACTGGATGCTGCGATTGATTCAGCAAAAGCACCTTCAGAAATTGTGCTGGAAGTTGAAAAAATCGTCGAAGTTGAAAAGATTATTGAGAAAGAAGTCGAAGTCATTGTTGAGAAAGAAGTCGAAGTCATCGTTGAGAAAGAGGTCGAAGTCATTGTTGAGAAAGAGGTCGAAGTCATTACTAATAGTAAAGCATTAGAATGGCTTGATGATTTTATATTTGACGAAATTGGCGCAGGTAAAGAACTGGTGAAAGCGATTAGAACATTTGCTTACACAGTCGAAGATAATGCGGCCGATATTGCCAATAGGCTAATTGATGGTTTTGGTGGTGAAATCAATGCAGAAAAAGCAACTGAGGATTTTTATTCATATGTGAATTTTGCCAAGCAAGCTTATCCTCATGTTGGCCAAGTTATTATTGCGATGATGGACTTTGCAGAAAATACCGACAGCCCTATAGCCAGCTATGACCTTGCCGTGGATGAAAAAAATAAATTGCCGGATGATTTTACGATGACCGGTATAGTGCATAAAACAACTATTGGGGGAAGTGTCGTATTAACGCTCGATAATGCATTTATTGAAAATATAGGTTTTATTGATCTTGCGCTAAGATTGCAAAAAGATTCTTTTTGCTCATTTTGCAGTACAGGCTACGCCGATGTAGACCTTGAAGTGAGAGCCGAGCAAGCCAGTATATTGCTGAATGACTATGCAATGAGAATTCAACGAACCTGGAATGGATCTTTGCAGCGGTACATCCCCAGTCGGCTTGATATGACAGATGCTAATGTCAGTATCATCATTGCGCCGGACGCTGATCCACAGCAACGGGTAACAATACGTGGTGAATCCGATGTGCGTTTGCGATTGCCATATTTTAATGATAAGTATTTTCCGATACTTCAGAGCGTGGCGACTAAGGGTGAATTCTCTCAATGGGGAGAAGATCTAAGGTATTTTGAAGGTCGCTTATCCTATTCAAATAAAAATACTTATTCGAGTAGTTTTACCAGTGATCCCATTCGATTTGCGCAGCAACAAGCAGAGTCATTTTCGGTGAGTGCGGAATTTGAAGCGGATCTGAGAGTACCAGATGAAAATGATTACAGTTCTCCACATTATAAGAGAGTCAAGGTAGGGCTTGGCATGTTAACGAGTACGAACCAGTCTCCTGAAGCAAGATGGGTGGAAATAAGCTACGATGGTGAAGGTTTTTATTTTGGTTATGCAAGAGATGAATCCAATAATTATCGTTTTGCGAATAAAGCCGGCGCTATTATGGAAGTCATATTAGATGAAAATAACAAAAATCTACTAGACGGTTTTATTCGCTCAGGTGACAAGTCAATTGCGACGATAGAAAGCAGCGAACTTGGCCCAATCATTCGTTATTCTGATGGCACGATAGAGAGCTTTTAAATCATAATATTATTCACCACACGGCTGCAGTCGTGTGGTGAAATTATTGTTCGCAGAGTAGGTTAGTCTGTTCTCGGACAGGCTCCTAACACATTTTATTCGCTCATTACATCGTGTTTTCCCCTGTGTTCTCGATCAACCGCTAAGAGATATTTTTATATTGTTGGTTATAATAAAAATAAGCGCTACGACATGAATAGCAGGTTTTTAAACGTGGCCTCGCTTTATTGCCTGCATGGACGTTAAGGGGCGAGAGCAAGGATTCAGTCGCTTTGCGAATCGTTGCAATAGTGGGCTATTGCGTCTCATCGCGCCGCACAATTCAAATTTAAAAACGCACTCTTCACGTCGTCTAATGGTAGTATTTTCTTCTATCGTCTTGCTGTTAATTTTCGTGCATGATCTCGCAGCACAATCAAAAAAATTTTACTTTAAGCAAAATACATTTGTTGATAGCCAAGCGCTGCCCCTAGCGTTTGCTTACAAAAAATGGGATGTGGCTTACCAACCCGGTGGGCTTACACAAGGATTCGTAAGAACAGAAACAGGTTATACGGATGGCAAGCAATCGATGGGAATTATCTATCGATTCGATGTGCTGGCCAAATATACATCTGAAACCATCGAGTTTTTGCATCAAGTCAAAAACAAAACGCCATTACCTCTAAATAAAGAATACGATATTTCTCTGGACATAAAGCACTTCAGAGCAGGGGGGGTGAAATTCGACTATGCATTTCAACTGTCACAAAAAATATCCCTCGTGCCCAGCTTATCTATTTTACGCGCCCATTATTTGACTGAAGGAATCTTACAGGGTAATGCCACGGCCATTAGCGAACAAGACTATGATTTCGACTTGAACGTTGACTATTATTATACCCGTGATACCTTGTTTAACCGTCGAGCGACACCACCGACTGGCTGGGGTTTTGCGTTTGATCTTGCATTTCACGCCACGCCGATTCAGAACTTAGACATCAGGCTCAATATATACGACTTGCTTGCTTATCTATATTGGCGGGCTACCCCACGTACGGTTGCACAGGCAGACTCAAGTACCAAAAACTATGATCTCAATGGCTATCTAAATTTTGAACCGGTGCTCACAGGAAAAGAAAGCAGCGAGTCTTATACACAAAGACTCACACCGCGAGCGATTCTGCAAGCGGAATACAGAATAGGTCGCATAAAATTTAATCCGCAGATGATGGCAACAGCGTATAAAAATTATTATTTTCTCGATACAGGATTCAATATAAGCCATAAACATTGGTTTATCGTCGGAACAGAAATCAGCACAAAAACAATAAAGCTGGGTTACAAAACCAATGATTTTGGAATAGAAATATTATCAAATTCAATACAGCCAAAAAATATTTACACTTTATTCGTTAATTTTTCCTTTCTTACTTCATTTTAAATTTTCATAAAAAATGTTCGTGGTTTTATGATTGAAGAACGGGCGAAGACGGGCAGAAGATGAGATCTCAAACTGGGAAGTTGTTGCGTGCTCATTCCTTAGCAGTTATGATCCTAGAATCCGCAGTTGAACGCGTTGAAGTGCGGAATCTAGGATGATCTGCCCCCGGTTTTGCGAGGCACTCTTATGAAGTTAAGTTTTCGATATTTGCATGCCTTGATGGCTGTTTTTTTAGTAGCTGCTGTGTCACCAAGCTATGCATTTACCAATACCATAGAATTAAGCCAACAAAAAATACAGGATCGCGTTGATGCTTTTTTTCCTCTTACAGTGGGTGATCCTATTTTCAGTTTACGCTTTTCGCAGCCAAAGGTGTTACTGGATGCACATAACAACAAAATAGGCATGCATATATCTATAGAGATTGCGAGCAATTCAAAAGCAATTGCATTGGGTAGTGGGGAATTGCACGGAAGGCCTGTATACAAAAAAGAAGAAGGCGGTTTTTATCTACAGCATCCGCAAATAAGAGCATTACAAATGGATGGTCTGTCTGTACGCGATATACGTTTTAGTCTCATTATGGATATTGCGCTGGCTTCGATATTGACAGAAATTCCCATCTACAAATTGAACGATAACAAACTACGCGAGCGTTTTGCTAAAAAACGTCTGCAATCAATTCGTGTCGAAGACGGTGTGTTTTTAATGGAATTTAATTTTGATTAAGCGAAACTCTTCTGAGATCTGAGCGGCTTATTCAAGGGCTTGCTCAGGAAAATAGGGGTCTTCAGAAAAAACTGTGGGTAGATTTTGGCTCGGGAAGCTTTCCCATCGTGTGAAATAGCGCTATTTTAAGCGTTTCATGCTCCCTAGGCTATTGATATTCATACCGCCAGCAGAGGATCTGCGGGTGCTCGTACGATATCTGGACAACTTACACACGAAGGTGAAAAAGTAGGTCGTTACAAAGCAG
>JALUUH010000056.1 GCA_027021445.1 Gammaproteobacteria bacterium | reverse complement strand
CAGACAACGAACTGCTCAATGCCCATATTGGACCTGTTGCAAAGTCCACGGCCATATATTTACGCTATCGCATGGGCCTGCCATACAGAAAGGTTCAGGAACTCTTTAAGGATTTCTTTAACCTGGACTTTGTCCCCGCATCCGCGCTGGGCTTTGATAAAATGGCTGCCTGCAAGGCAGGGGGAATCTATGACAGGAGTTTAAGAGATAAGTTGCCGTGGTGAGCTATAGAGCCAGTATTGACGGGCGATCAGCCGTGTTTTTGCTGTAAGACCCCACTGTCATCCACATAGTGACCAAAGGCCGATAGGACTTCGGCTTGGGTCTTCGTGGGGATCTCAAGGCAGCATTCTGCCTGGTTTTTTTTTGCTCTCAGGTGGGTAATATTATTTGCCAGAAACGGGGTAATTTTATTTGCCATTGACACCTTTTCAATGTCAAGTGCGGCTCCCTATCCTGATTATGATTTGAATTATTCACTCAGTACTTCCTTTAAGGTAGCCTTGCCATTTTTTGCAACCATAACTATTGCAAGACCTTTATTCCGCAATTTGTGTTCTAGAGCAATAGCTTTTTCTTTTGGAGCAAAATATGCCTCTATCCCGTATTTGACCTGATAATTCCCTGCATTTATTCTACCTCTGTGTGTTTGAACTCTGCCCCTAATATGAATACCATTATCAGGCTTGTTGGGGCTAACGCCGTTATAAGCATAAACCCCATCTGCTTCGGCCTTTAGCTTGACGTATATTATCTCACCATGACGAGGGGTAATTAATTTGTTAATGTCCTTTGCAGGTATATTTGAAATGTCATATCTCAAACGCGCATAGTTGCCCCGGAACAAACTACGTGGATCTATAGGGATCGTTTTAAGTTTGATCTCCTGCCCTGTCCATAAAGGATAAACCGCGTTTATATATTCAGCGGATAGAACTATACATTGAAATGCGATCATAAATGCCAGCGCTGCTAAAAGAAATTTTCTACTCATGTTTCCAACCTTGCTTTAGAATGCTGTCGTTTCCAGAACTTTGCAGTTGAGAGGAGGATTACTGCACAAACCGCAAATAATATGGTGGCGCCAATGTAGTCTCCAAACAGGTCAATATAGCGCAGGAATCCTGTTACCAGTATGACAACGACACCGAGAAAGAAATAATGCGAAATTGCATTTTGGATGCCCAGGATAATTAGCCAGATGCCTGATGCTACAAGAACGATATTGTCGGCAAACTGAAATATAGCGCCTGCACTTTTGTCGCTTATTAGCATTGCAGAGATAATACTGACTAGATACATAGCGGAGAAAATAGCAGTAGAGAATATGATTTTATCAGTTGTGTAGACTAACCACATGGCTAGTGAGCTCATGCAAATGGCAAGAGCGACAGTCAAGGCAGGTAGTTCCCAGTTAGCCGTTATCAATTCTTGCCAGGGTTCCTTGAAACTAAAAACAAGTAATGTAATGATCGCAAACCTTAGGGTCCATATGCTAAGCAACGTGCCGTAATCAATTAGCTTTGTATCTTTTTTACCAATAAGCCATCTGGAACATCCATGAAACAAAACAAACAGACCTATCACTAATGAAATATTATCAGCACCAAATGAAAATCGTTGAAAATTGCCAAGACTCCAGGACAATAAATATTCCGCCCAAAAACATAATCCAGCTACAAAGGTGAGAAATAGAATATTGCTTTGCTTGGCACGAATGATGTGCCAGGCTGATGCAGCTAAAAAAACGGGGAAAAGCGCAGGGTAATAATGTAAGGATGCCTCTACGAAAAACCAGATAAATCCTAAGACCATTGCAAGCATCATGAGTAATGTGCTTTTCAGCAATAATGCTATAGGCAGCACCCCCATAGCCCACCAAAAGATCCCATCAGGGTAGTGTTCCTCAATATGATATATTTGTGCAATCAGCATGATAGATGCACCATAAAAAAGTGCGCCAAGAAAGAAATAGCCAATAGCACTAGTTTTCTCTCCATTTTTGAATTTATTCAGTGCAAAGAGGTTGACGCTTAATGTCAAAAGTACGAGCCCAATCATTCTTGTTGAACGAGGTATTTCATCCCAATTAGCACTTAATAGAGTAATCAGGGCAAGTCCGATAAATAGGTACCCAAGTGAGATAAGAACAATATAACCTAATGGACGCTTGGATTGATTTTTAAAGTCAATCCCGTAGCGCGCACATATTTGTTCGGCCTGCTCTGCGGATATGATTTCTTTATCGACCCAGTCGGTGGCTTCTTTTGCCAATTCATTTTTTAATAATCTTATTAGTCTCATATGTATTTATTTTGAAGCATAACGAAATGGTCTCTATGGTTATCTTTTAATTCTTTTTCCTTTTTTTATTTTTCACTACTCAAAAACAGGACGCATGAAGCTTCGTTCAAAACTAATTATACATCTTGTTTTTTTAGCATGGGCAAAGGCTTCCTGACAATCTGGATCACTTTTTATCTTTTTTCTATATTCTTCGTAATCTGCCAAACTTGGAAAACTGAATAAAGCAAAAGCAATATTATTTGCTCCCTCATATGGAAGGAAGTAACCATGGTGTGTCCCACCAAACTTATTTACGAGCAGTATCCACATTTTTGCATACTTCTCAAAATCATCAACTTTGTGCGGATCAATTACATACCGTAAGTAACAAGTGACCACCTTTTAACCTCCTACCGCTCTGTTTTTTTCTTTTTCATTTTT
>JALUUH010000055.1 GCA_027021445.1 Gammaproteobacteria bacterium | reverse complement strand
CCACTGCAACCTAGTACGCGTAGCTTCATTATTTAAGCCTTAAATCCATAAAGTTTTATCTAACTCTTCAACCCCGTTTAATGTTGTGCCATCATTGATAAAATTCAATTCAGGAGTTCCATAATGCTAGTTGTCGTTAGTTTTATCGCAGTCGTGTTATATGTCATCGCGGCGTATGGCCTTACCAAGCGCCTCACTGCTTATCAACAAACTGACACTACCAGCCACAAGATCATCCTCATCGGTCTTGTGGCAGCGATACTACACGGCTTTGTACTCGTTCAAGCACTATTACCATCCGTGGGCATTAATCTTGGTTTTACCAATGTGTTATCTCTGGCCACTGTTTTTATTGCCTTATTACTCATTTTCACTTCGTTTAACAAGCCGATAGAAAATCTCGGAATCATCGTATTTCCATTATCCGCGCTGGTGTTATCTATCCAGGTTTTACTACCGACTGAGCATTTATTGAACCCGGCAGAAACAAAAGGCCTAGGAATTCATATTGTATTGTCCATTTTAGCTTACAGTATATTAGGCCTTGCAGCAGTTCAAGCCGTACTCTTATCACTTCAAGAACGCAACTTACACAATCGCAAACCTGGCGGCATCATTCGCGCCCTACCCCCAATGGAAACGATGGAACAACTACTATTCCAAATGATCATCATTGGATTTTCACTGCAAAGCATGTCTTTGGTCAGTGGATTTACCTATCTTGAAAACATGTTTTCTCAGCACATTGTCCATAAAACAGTGCTGTCAGCTATCGCTTGGGGCGTATTTGCCATTTTGCTTTGGGGGCATTGGAAATACGGATGGCGCGGTCGAACAGCTGTGCGTTGGACGATTAGTGGGTTTCTTACTTTACTCATTGCCTACTTTGGCAGCAAGTATGTTATCGAAGTCCTACTTGAGCGTTAAACGACTGATTGCAAGTTAAACTTTAGAATAAACAAACATCCACAACAAAACCGAAGATAAAATAGTGACAATGATTTTTTATAAGCTAAATAAGCAACGCAGAGCAAATGGAGTTATAGCATCTTGAATGACATCCCACTTACCGTCTTATTTGGAGTTCTCTTTTGTCTCATTATTCTCTCAGGCTTATTTTCAAGCTCAGAGACCGGTTTGATGTCATTAAACCGTTATAAACTACGTCACTTATCAAAAAATAAAAAAAACCTTGGGGCCGTGGCAGCACATAAATTATTACAGCGTCCTGACCGAATCATTGGTTTGATTTTACTCGGCAATAATTTTGTTAATATTTTAGCATCTTCAATCGCAACCATTATTGCACTCAGGCTAGGTGGAGAAGCAGGCATTGCTATTGGCGCTGGTATTCTCACTATTGTCATTCTTATTTTTTCCGAGGTTGCACCAAAGACCCTCGCTGCCCTATATCCCGAACGTATTGCCTTCCCCGCAGCCATTGTATACACCCCGCTGCTCAAACTGCTGTATCCAATCATCTGGATTATCAACGGCATTGCAAATGGTTTTTTGCGCCTATTAGGCCTTACCTCTGCACGATCAGGAACCGAACACCTTAGCCCAGAAGAATTAAGATCCGTGGTGAATGAGGCCGGTAATCGCATTCCCAAAAGACATCAGAAAATGTTAGTCAGTATCTTGGATCTTGAAAAAGCAACGGTAGAAGACATCATGATTCCACGCAGTGAAATTATCGGCATTAACCTTGACGATGATTGGTTTGAAATTGAAGAGCAACTTAATCATGCTCAACATACTCGCATGCCTGTGTACCAAGGCGACATCAATAATATTCAAGGCATGATTCACATGCGCAATGTGTTACATCTTATGGGCAAGGATAATATCGACAAAAAATTATTTCAATCAGTCGTTCGTGAAAGTTACTTTATCCCTGAAGCCACGCCTTTGCATACTCAACTTCTCAATTTTCAGCATAAAGAACGACGCATAGGATTGGTTGTCGATGAATACGGAGACATACAAGGCTTAGTAACATTGGAAGATATTTTAGAAGAGATCGTTGGTGAATTCACTTCAGATCCATCGACAACAATCAAGGACATTCATCCACAAGAGGACGGTAGCTATATCGTTGACGGTAGTAGCTATATACGCGAATTAAACAAAATGATGCAGTGGAATTTACCTGACCGAGGCCCTAAAACATTAAGCGGACTTATCATTGACTACCTGGAATCGATTCCAGAGGCGGGTACCAGTTTAAAAATTGCGGACATGCCCTTCGAAATCATACAAACACAAGGTAATACAATTAAAAGCGTAAAAATATATCCGACTAAGCGCCTAAAAACAGAATAAAACCTTTGCATAATCTGTACTTTTTCTCCGCAAAATACCTAAGACTTAGGCATTAATGCCTTGTGATTGACAATACAATTTCTTCCTAAGCGTTTTGCTTCATATAAAGAACGATCTGCTTTATCCAATAAATCCTCTGCCGTATGTTTAGGATCTGCAGGTCGACACGCAGCAACACCAAGACTTATTGTGACATAATCGGTCACACTTGAATATGCATGAGGAATATGCAAAACATCCATTTCTTGAAGTAACAAGTGAGCAATCTGCATAGCACCCTTAAGATTGGTATCGGGTAACACTACAACAAATTCTTCGCCTCCGTAACGCGCCAATAAATCTGTAGGTCGGTTTAAAACCTTGTTGAGCGCGGTAGCAACGCGAATCAACACATTATCACCCTGTTGGTGGCCATAATTATCGTTATATGCTTTAAAGTGATCGACAT
>JALUUH010000054.1 GCA_027021445.1 Gammaproteobacteria bacterium | reverse complement strand
GACTCTTGGCAATAGCGTAGTACGAGTAGATCATCTTCTTCTTTGCATATATCGAAACCCAATAAAGCTCATAAACAAGATAAGCAATAAAATAAATGCGTCACCTATTTTGTTGTAAAGCGTTTCCACCTGTTTTAGGGGTAAGGTGGCCATCATGATTTTGTCGTTGTTTTCAAAATAATTCATGCTGGCACGGACTCGGCCATACGCATCTGTTGCCATGGAGGTAGAGGCCCGTGCCGGTCGTAAAACAGCGTAGCCTCCCTCGATGCCTCGCAAGGCCGCCATTTGAGAATGGAAAGGATCAATACCACGCCAGTCGCTTGACGGCACTACTGCCAAATCGATACCTTGTCTGCTCAGTGCGAGCCCCAGTGGTGGAAAATCAAAATCGTAGCAGATGGCGCCGCTGATTTTTCCATATTTTAACTCAACAGATTTTGCGATACGATTTCCCTTGATAGCACCTTCACCCGGCACAGGATGAAATTTAAAATATTCATCCATCACTTTTCCTTTGCTGATGAATAGATATTTGTTTTCAAATTTTCGGATGCCGTCAATCGGAACAATGTAGGCGATTATCAGTTCAACATCCGCTTGTTCAGAGATTGATTTTATTTTTTTTACGAAATCTACCTCCTTTTCTTTGGCTATGATGGTAGCCCCTTCATTCCAGGCGATGAGTTTGGCACCTTGATTGATGGCGATATGTGTTTTATTGATTAAACCTTGGGTTACTTCTTGTAATGCATCAGTGTCGGGGATGTTTTGTGGGGTGATTATGAGTTCGCTGGCAATTGCCGCTACTTGAACAGATTCCCCTTTGTTTGGTGAGTCCAGCCGGATAACGCCGTAACTGTAAACCAAAACAAAAATAGTGAGAGAAATCAGGGCGGGACGGAATAATTTTTGTCGCTGCTTACTGACGATAAACAAGGTAACAAATGCTGAACTGAGATAGATAAAAAAGGAGGCGAAGGTAATACCGAACAGAGATGTCATTTGCAAAAATGCGAGGTTATCCAGCTGGGTGTATGCCATTGCTCCCCACGAGCCCAACTCAGTGAACGAATAGTTGAGCCATTCTGAAACACTCATAAGTGCGGCAAAGAAAAATACACCGGACAAGTCGCTTATGCGGCGTCTTATTTTTTCGTAAAGCCAGGCGAATATCCCTATGCCGATTGCAAATGGTACGGAATACATAAAGGTCATCACCATGGGCAGGGGATCTGTAATGATTTTGCTGATTTGAAAAAATAAGGCGATTTGCAGTAACAGAAAGATACTCCCCCAACCCTTCCAGCCATTTGTATCGCGTATCAATAAGAGCAGCGGTACAAACATGAACCAGGCAAGTATGCTGACGTTAAAGCGCAATGAGGTTGCGGCAAAAAATATGATGGTGAGTATCCATAAGCCATGCTTTTTGATTTGAATTTCCATATTCAACTCCTTGAAAAAATGTAATCGAGCTGTGCAGCAAAAGCATCCGGTAAGAATTGAGGGTCGCGTTGCAGCACTAGAAGCGAAGTACCCATAAATAATGATGAGAGGGTGAGAAAAAAAAGTTCCTGATCAATGGGCTGATCAAGTTCGCCCGCGGAAACCGCCTTGCTGATTAATGGTGGCAGAATACTGTCTAGGCCCATGCCTTCCAGGTTTTCTACGTCTGTAATATTGCTGAAAAAAATCCATTTTTCTCCATCACTAATATTGTGTGGGTGTAGTTGGGTGTTCAATGCTTGAAAGGCGAGAACTTCTTGCATTATGCGCGGGTGGGCGCTGATTTGCTGCGCGGTTTTGACGAAGATATGTTTGATGGTTTCGGTGTAGGAGGTGTTTGTTGCCTCACAGGTTTTTGCGAGTGCGTTCATTTCAACAGACCAGAGTTGAATAAAATAAACCAGCATATGTTGTTTGGAGTCGAAATAATTAAAAAAGGTTGGCTCGGAAACCTCTGCGGTTTTGCATAACGCTTTTATCGCGACGTCTGTGAGTGGTTTGCTGCTTAACTCTTCAAGCAGTGCATTTAATAACGCCGTTTTGGTTTTTGCGTATTTTTTTTGCCTTTGGGGGAGGGCGTCAAATTTTTGTTTGTTTGTATTGCTCATGATAATAATATAGTCAGATATATATTTATAGTCAACTATAAAAATAATCAGCTTGATTGTAACTTATAACTCATTGATAAATAGATTGATAATTTTTATTTTGATGAGATTGATGCAGGTGCTAGGACTTGTAGTCGGTGAGATAATCTGTTTTGTTGGATCGGCTAAATCTTTGGAAGAGAAAATTATGGTCTTGATGTTTGAGATATTTTCCAAATGCTTTTTTGAAAATCCTGTGCTCAGCCCCCTTCAGAATCAAAATAGAGATAAGGCTATTTTTGCGGTATTTGAAACTGGTGGATATAGTATGATGAAAATTTTGAATAACACTATTCCGCAATTAGTTGATGAGTTATTGAGCGGATAGTGAGGTATGCACGTAACAAGACCTGACCCCTGTTTTGGTGCTGTTTTGCTGTTTTGGTAAACCAAACCTCACATGTCGGTTTTTTTTACATAGGTGGCTAATAATTACAGGTCAGCAGCTCAATTAATTTATAACCTATTGAAAGATAGTTATTTAATCGTATTGGTGCAGGTTTTGCTGAACTACTTTGCAAGCATTAACTATTAAGGGCATTAAATATGAACAACTCACTATTTAATATCTGCAGAACTGCAGCTTATATGCTATCAACCCTCCTGATCCTTGGTGCCTCCT
>JALUUH010000053.1 GCA_027021445.1 Gammaproteobacteria bacterium | reverse complement strand
GCTAGCGAATGATACGAGTCTTGACAATACACCGGTGGTGGTGACGATTGAATCATCACCAAGTAACGGAACAGCGACTGTGGACAATAACCAGGTGACCTATGTTCCAAGTGGTAGTTTTTCGGGCAACGATGTATTTACTTATCGAGTGACCGATATGGACGGTGATTATGCAACGGCCTCGGTCACTGTCAATGTGACTTGTACGGGATGCGCAGTTCCTGTGGCGAACGTAGACAGTGCAAGTGTGGCGGATAATAATACGAGTGGCGTAGTCATCAACGTGCTGGCGAATGATACGAGTCTTGACAATACACCGGTGGTGGTAACTATTGGGTCATCACCAAGTAACGGAACAGCGACTGTGGACAATAATAACCAAGTGACCTATGTTCCGAGCGGTAGTTTTGTGGGTGATGATGTGTTTATTTATCGAGTGACCGATGTCGATGGTGATTTTTCTGAGGCTACCGTATCAGTTAATGTGACTTGTAGTGCTTGCGCTGATGGTGTAGTGCTCACTTTATCTTGGGATCAAAACCCAATTGAAGAAAATGTGAACGGCTACAAATTGTATTCCGGCTCATCAAGCGAGGGTGAGATGGCACTCGTCAAATCAATATCCATCAATGATGATAGCTTTGATGCCAGTTCGCCGAGTACTCTTTTTGATGCCGGTGAAGACTTAGGTCTTAAGTTTGGTGACCAAGTATGTTTTAAGGTAAGTGCGTATAATATAGCAGGAGATTCGGCGTTATCTGATGCGGTATGTGATACGCTCTAAATAGTCGCATTGATCTTGGGGGTTTAGTCTAGGTTGGGCAAGTGGGCGAAGAATATCAGCGGGTGTGAGTCAGTCGGCTCAACTTAAAATATTTGCTCGGTGCGCAATATGTTTAGATTATTTCGCGTTGCAAAGTTCATAACTTGCTTATAGATCTCGGGGTTTTGTGTTTCTAAATTGCCGTCCATAGCGATGCATTTTATCCCCTCAATGGCAACAGGCTTTAATTGGGGGGAGTAAATAATTCGATGGTCATTTCCAAATCTAGCGAGCATTCCGCTGATTCGCTCTGCCCAATCACTTGGCCTAAATTTACGGCCATCACTCGTCAGTCCTTGAATTATCACGGTGTTTTCGGTGTTACTCTGTTTGCTCATGTACAATTTCTTGGAAAATAAACAGCTATTCTATTGGTCAATAAGATTGCCTGTATTTAGACGTTTTCGATTAGGTTTTTGTTACACCGAATCCTGGCGCGAATCTTAACAGATTGATTGCGGTAATGGCATGTAAATTACAGGCTTGCTCTCGAAATATTTTAGTCCTAGCCCTTTTGTAATAAACTCCTGAATAATTAGATGAAAAAGGCCTGTAATTAAGATAATATGCGCGGTTCGCAGAATAACGACTAACATCTAGATCCTGCGTGTGGCCACGTTTAGACAGTATGAGTTATTGATTTGATTAGCGATGGCGACGTTTCGGAAGCCACCCTAAGAATTCCGGTCAACGCTGTCATTCGCTCCACGAATCAATATCTTATACTCTGTAGGTAGATCTAGGTGACAAAATTAAGATTGTTTCAGGAGTTGAGTTAAGTGGAATTAAGTGGCGGTGAAATAGTAATACAGTTCTTGAAAGATGAGGGCGTAGAATTCGTTTTTGGCTATCCCGGTGGCTCAGTATTACATATTTATGATGCAATTTACCGACAAGAGCATGTGCAGCACATTTTAGTCCGGCATGAGCAAGCAGCAACCCATGCGGCTGATGGTTATGCGCGAGCTACAGGTAAACCTGGGGTGGTATTGGTAACGTCAGGGCCGGGCGCTACTAATGCGGTTACTGGCATTGCCACTGCGTTTCTTGATTCTATTCCAATGGTGGTTATCACTGGCCAAGTCCCAACTCCCGTGATTGGTAGTGACGCATTCCAAGAGGTTGATGCGGTGGGAATAACTCGCCCTTGTGTTAAGCATAATTTTCTCGTCAAAAATATTGATGATTTAGCAATAACTTTGAAAAAGGCATTTTATTTAGCAAGTACGGGTCGGCCGGGGCCTGTTGTTGTTGATATCCCAAAAGATATGACCGAGCCGAAGATTAAAATTGCTTATGAATACCCTAAAAAGGTAGAGATTCGTTCTTATAATCCCGTCATAAAAGGCCATCCCGGTCAAAACCGAAAAGCGGCAGATTTGATAGTTTCGGCTAAGCGCCCAATGATCTACAGCGGTGGTGGCGTGGTACTGGCTGAGGCCTCAAAAGAATTAACTGAATTTACGCAAAAGCTTAATTACCCGATTACAAATACCTTGATGGGCCTGGGTTCATATCCTGCGACCGACAAACAAAATCTCGGTATGCTGGGCATGCATGGTACTTATGAAGCGAATATGGCGATGCATGAGTGCGATGTATTAATTGCGATTGGTGCGCGTTTTGATGATCGGGTTACTGGTAAATTATCGGAATTTTGTCCAACCGCTAAGATTGTTCACATTGATATTGACCCGGCTTCCATCTCAAAAAATGTGAAGGTTGATGTGCCAATTGTTGGGGATGTAAAGATTGTTCTCAAAGAGCTACTTAAGCTCTTAGTTGAAAAAAAGAAACAGATAGACCAAGAAGCATTGAAAAAATGGTGGTTGCAAATAGCGGACTGGCGTGCCAAAGATTGCCTTGCTTATGATAAAACCAGTGATTTAATAAAACCACAAAACGTTATTGAGATGTTGTCAGAAGTGACAAAGCATAATGCCTATGTGACATCTGATGTTGGGCAACATCAAATGTGGGCTGCACAATATTATAAGTTTAACAAACCCAACCGTTGGATTAATTCGGGAGGACTGGGAACAATGGGCTTTGGTTTGCCTGCGGCGATGGGAGTGCAGCTAGCTTATCCCAAAGAAACAGTGGCCTGTGTCACCGGGGAAGGCAGTATCCAAATGTGTATTCAAGAACTTTCCACCTGTCTGCAATATCATTTGCCGATTAAAATTATTAACTTAAATAATCGTTATCTCGGCATGGTGCGGCAATGGCAGGAGTTTTCCTATGAGGGCCGATATTCCATGTCGTATATGGAAGCTTTGCCCGATTTTATGAAACTGGCCGAGGCTTATGGTCATGTGGGAATGAATATCGAAAAGCCGGGGGATATTGAAGGCGCGTTGCAAGAAGCTTTTGCATTAAAAGACCGCTTAGTTTTTATGAATTTTGTGACGGATCAAGCAGAAAACGTTTATCCAATGATTGAAGCAGGAAAAGCACATAATGACATGCGTATGTCCGGTGTTAGGGAGCTGGCATAATGAGGCATATCATATCCATACTCATGGAAAACGAAGCGGGAGCATTATCGCGAGTTGCCGGATTGTTTTCAGCGCGTGGTTATAACATAGAGTCGTTAACGGTAGCTCCTACAGAAGATGTATCCTTGTCTCGATTGACCTTGGTAACGCGTGGTTCAGAAGAAATAATTGAGCAAATTATCAAGCAATTAAATAAGCTAGTAGATGTTGTGCGTTTAATCGACTTAAGTGAGGGTGCGCATATTGAACGCGAAATGATGATGATTAAAGTAAGTGCAAAAGGTAAGTCTAGAGACGAATACAAGCGCTTAACCGATATTTTTCGAGGCAAAATTATTGATGTGACACCCTCTAGTTATACGATTGAGTTAACGGGGACTGGAGATAAAATTGATGCTTTCGTAAGTTCAATTGAAGAGACTAATATCATTGAAGTGGTACGTACCGGAATTTCAGGTATTGCGAGGGGCGATAGAAGTTTAGTGCTTTGATATTTGCTTTTCTGACACGATAACTCGTATAGAAGAATTTTGATTAGCAAGAAAAGGTGAGAAAAATGAAGGTTTATTATGATAAAGATGCAGATCTTTCTATTATTAAAAGTAAGACAGTTGCCATCATTGGCTATGGTTCTCAGGGTCATGCTCATGCCAATAATTTAAAAGACTCTGGTGTTAATGTCATCGTTGGCTTGCGCCCAGGTTCTTCATCCGTTGCTAAAGCAGAAGCGTCAGGATTAACGGTGAAGCCAGTTGCTGAGGCGGTTAAAGCTGCAGATGTTGTTATGTTGCTTACGCCAGATGAGTTTCAGTCACAGCTATATACCAATGAAATTGAGCCTAACCTGAAAAAATGGGCAGCATTAGCGTTTGCGCATGGTTTTGCGATTCATTACAACCAAGTGGTACCGCGTGCAGATCTAGATGTCATCATGATCGCGCCGAAAGCGCCAGGTCATACGGTCAGAAATGAATTCACTAAAGGCGGCGGAATTCCTGATCTTATCGCCATTTTTCAAGATGCGAGCGGCAAAGCAAAAGCAATGGCCTTATCTTATGCGTCTGCAATAGGAGGTGGCCGTACCGGGATTATTGAAACCACGTTTAAAGATGAAACAGAAACGGATTTGTTTGGTGAGCAGGCTGTACTGTGTGGTGGAGCGGTTGAATTGGTAAAAGCGGGATTTGAAACATTGACCGAAGCTGGCTATGCCCCTGAAATGGCATACTTTGAATGCTTGCATGAATTAAAACTAATTGTTGATCTAATGTATGAGGGCGGTATTGCCAATATGAATTATTCGATTTCGAATAATGCAGAGTATGGTGAATACGTTACGGGGCCTAAAATTATCAATAATGAAAGTCGTGCTGCGATGCGTGAAGCATTGGCGAATATTCAATCAGGCGAGTATGCAAAAAACTTTATTTTGGAAGGCCAATCCAATTATCCTTCAATGACGGCTCAGCGCCGATTAAATGCTGCGCATCCGATTGAACAGGTTGGTTCAAGTCTGCGAGAAATGATGCCTTGGATTAATAAAATTGTAGACAAATCTAAAAACTAAGTTTATTAATAAACAGGCTTAGATCAAGGAGAAAAGGGCGTTTTGAATACGCCCTTTTCTATTTCTGAATCGCTCTTAAGAATACCTAATTGATTTCAATCTGGATTATGACGGATCAAAAAGAAAAACCCAAAAAAAGACGTGGCATCTATTTGTTGCCGAATTTATTTACGACAGGGTGTTTGTTTGCAGGATATTACGCCGTTGTCTCCGCAATAAATGGCCATTTTGAGACGGCTGCAGTCGCTATTTTTGTCGCAATGGTATTAGATGGTTTAGATGGGCGTGTAGCGCGACTTACCAATACCGCGACTGAATTTGGCATGCAATACGATAGTCTTGCCGATATGGTTTCATTTGGCGTTGCACCGGCCTTAGTTATTTATCTTTGGTCGCTACAGTATTTAGGCAAGCTAGGTTGGTTGGCTTCTTTTCTCTATGTGGCGGGTGCGGCATTACGGCTTGCGAGATTCAATACGCAAGTAGAAACCGTTGATAAGCGCTTTTTTCAAGGTTTACCGAGTCCTTCTGCCGCCGCCATGGTTGCGGGGTTTGTTTGGATTGGTGTGGAGTATGAGTTAGACCCTCTAGGGATCGGTGTGGTTGCGTTAGTGATTAGCGTATTGGGTGGCGTGATGATGGTTAGTAATTTTCGGTATTATAGTTTCAAGGGATTAGATTTAAAGGGAAAAGTCCCATTTGTTACCTTATTATTAGCAGTTCTGGTTTTTGTATTTATTTCAATTGACCCGGCTAAAGTGTTATTTTTTATATTTATTGTTTACGCCCTTTCAGGCCCTGTAGTGACCCTGGTTGGGCTGCGTCAGAGACGGGAAGAACGGCGCAATACCCCGGATGAATAACGACACTGGACAGGCTTATGAGTGATAAATTAATTATTTTTGATACCACATTACGTGATGGAGAGCAGAGCCCAGGGGCCTCCATGACTAAGGATGAGAAGGTTCGCATTGCAAAGTCTTTAGAGCGAATGCGGGTAGACATTATCGAAGCCGGGTTTCCCATTGCGAGCCAGGGCGATTTTGCGGCTGTTAAAGCCGTAGCGCAGGAGATAAAAGACAGCGTGGTTTGTGGCTTGGCCCGCGCCCTAGATAAAGATATTGATATTGCTGGCGAAGCCCTCAAACCTGCACAGCAAGGGCGTATTCATACTTTTATCGCGACTTCCCCGATTCACATGAAAATGAAGCTGAGAATGCAGCCCAATCAAGTGGTTGAGCAAGCCATTCGAGCGGTTAAAAGGGCGCGAAAATTTACCGATAATGTGGAGTTTTCTCCAGAAGATGCGGGTCGGTCTGAATTAGATTTTCTCTGTCGCATCATCGAAGCGGTAATCGACGAAGGTGCGAGCACGATTAATATCCCAGATACTGTGGGCTATAACGTCCCCGATCAATTTGGACGCTTAATAAAAAACCTTATCGAAAAAATCCCAAATGCGGATAAAGCGATATTCTCTGTACACTGTCATAACGACTTGGGCTTAGCGGTGGCAAACTCTCTGTCTGCCGTGATGAATGGTGCAAGACAGGTCGAATGTACTATAAATGGACTCGGTGAGCGCGCAGGTAATGCTTCATTGGAAGAAGTGGTGATGGCGGTTAAAACACGTAAAGATGTGTTTGCATGTGCTTCTACACTAGATACAACGCAAATCGTAGCAAGCTCCCGCTTAGTTTCAAGTATCACCGGTTTTGCTATTCAACCGAATAAAGCCATTGTGGGCGCTAATGCATTTGCCCATGAATCAGGGATTCATCAAGATGGTGTATTAAAAAATCGTGAAACGTATGAAATTATGTTAGCTGAAGATGTTGGCTGGACAGCGAATAAAATGGTTTTAGGAAAGCATTCTGGACGTAATGCGTTTCGTTCCAGAATGAAAGAACTCAGTATTGAATTTAAGTCCGAAGAAGAATTGAATAGCGCATTTTTCCGGTTTAAAAGTTTGGCCGATCGAAAGCACGATATTTTTGATGAGGACTTACAAGCCTTGGTGACGGGAGCGGGCTTGGAGACGGACAATGAGGAAGTAAAACTTATTGCGTTAAAGGTTTGCTCTGAAACAGGGGAGGTTCCAAAGGCTGCAATCACCCTGCGGGTTAATGCAGGAGAGCATTCGGCTGAAGCAACGGGTGGTGGGCCTGTTGATGCATCATTTAAAGCGATAGAATGCATCGTAAAAAGTGCAACAAAATTACAACTCTATTCGGTTAATGCAATAACCAGTGGTACTGACGCGCAAGGAGAAGTTACGGTACGCTTGGAAAAGTCAGGACGTGTGGTTAATGGTCAAGGTGCAGATACCGATATTGTCATTGCTTCAGCGAAAGCCTATATCAATGCCTTGAATAAATTGTCACAAGTAGAAAAAAAATCGCATCCTCAGCGTGGTGATGTATAAGCTAATGCAATGTCGCTAGATCATCGTCAACAACAATATCTTGATGCCATGGGTATCTCCTGTTGGGAGGCTCGTCCTGGTTTTTTTTCAGAACAAAAAAACGTATCTCTTGAGCCTTTGCTCGTTGAATCTAGACCGAGTGAAAGATTAGAAGAACAAGCTATTATCGATAAAACAGCGGTTGCTGCAGATGCATTTCGAGATCCTCATCGAGAAGCTAGTGAGCAGCAAACTGATAAAGCTAAATGGGAGATGCTGGTCAAAAAAGTTTCGCATTGTCAGCAATGCCATTTATCGCAAACACGAATTAACACCGTATTTGGCGTGGGTGATCAACGGGCGAATTGCATGGTCATTGGAGAGGCTCCAGGCGCAGACGAGGATAAACAAGGCCAGCCGTTTGTTGGACGTGCCGGAAAATTACTCGATGAAATGTTATTTGCAGTAGGCTTTAAACGCGAGCAAGTTTTTATTGCGAACATTCTAAAATGTCGGCCTCCAGGCAATAGAGATCCTAGGCCCGAAGAAGTCGCAGAGTGTAATACCTATTTGCTCCAGCAAATTAAATTGATTCAGCCTAAAGTGATCCTTTCTGTAGGGCGAATATCCACCCAAAATCTTTTAAATAGCAAAGAAAAAATAGGTCGTTTACGAGGACAAGTTCATTATTTTGGAGCGCTAAATATTCCACTAGTGGCAACCTATCATCCCGCATATTTACTGCGCAGCCCATCAGAAAAGCGAAAATCCTGGCAAGATCTTTTACGTGTATTGGCCATTTTAAATAATTGAGTAAGCATTGAATAAAAGCTTAGTAATTCGCGCAATGACCGCTGAAGACTTAGCAAGCGTTTTACGGTTGGAAAACGAAGGGCATGAGTATCCTTGGACTCTTGGTATTTTTGAAGACTGTCTCCGAGTAGGTTATACCGCAGAAGTTTTTCTGGATGATAGCGAAATTTTTGTATATGGGCTGATGTCTATTGCTGCTGGAGAAGCGCATATCTTTAATGTGTGTGTTAATGCCAAGCAGAGAAGGCAAGGCTATGGCCGAAAAATGATGAATCATCTCATTGAAATCGCAAAAAAAAATAAAGTGAATTCAGTCTTCTTAGAGGTTCGTCCCTCGAACTTATCGGCGATATGTCTTTATGAAGCTATGGGGTTTAATGAAATCAGTCTACGTAAAAACTATTACCCTGCAAAGTCTGGTCGAGAAGATGCTGTGGTGATGGCGATTGAAGTATAGATTCTTGCGCGCCCATCTCTTAGCGAGTTCTTGATCGACTTTGTTTATTTGAGTTTCCGCTGAAAGGGCGACGTTGATTATTTTGCGAAGATGTTGGTTTTCTCCTATTTTGATTTCTCGCAGCTTGCTTGTTTCCACCCATATTAATCGGTTCCGCTTTAATCGATGGGTCAGGTTCGAAGTCTTTCACGATTACTTTAGGGATCTCGCGTTTAATAAGGCGCTCAATATCGCGCAGTAATTTCAGCTCATCAATACAAACGAGTGACATTGCTTCGCCTTCATTTCCGGCGCGTCCGGTGCGGCCTATACGGTGAACATAATCTTCCGCTACATTGGGTAAGTCAAAATTAACCACATGTGGTAATTGATCGATGTCGAGACCGCGTGCTGCGATATCTGTTGCAACTAAAACACGAACCTTGTTGGATTTAAAATCGGCTAATGCTTTGGTACGTGCCCCCTGGCTTTTATTGCCATGAATCGCCGCAGCAGTAATGCCGTCAGTCATTAATTGCTCTGCAAGACGATTAGCGCCGTGTTTAGTGCGACTGAATACCAAGACTTGTTTCCAGTTATTGCTAGCAATTAAATAGGAAAGCAGTGCGCGTTTGCGAGTTTTGTCTACCGGGTGAATAATCTGAGAGACACTTTCTGATGCTGTATTGTGGCGCGCAACTTCAACCAAAGTGGGTGATTTTAATAGCTTGTTTGCTAGGCGTTTAATATCATTTGAAAATGTTGCGGAAAACAATAAGGTTTGTTTTTGTTCTGTAAGTAGTGCAAGAACTTTGCGAATATCATGAATAAAACCCATATCAAGCATGCGATCGGCTTCGTCAAGTACGAGAATTTCAACCGCGGAGAGATCCACTGTTTTTTGACTAATGTGATCCAGTAATCTGCCGGGTGTTGCGATTAAGATGTCTACTCCGGCTCGCAATTTTTGTATCTGCGGGTTAATACTAACGCCGCCAAATATGACAGAGGAGCGAAGGGGTAAATACTTGCCATAAATGCGTACGCTCTCTGCAACTTGGGCCGCGAGTTCTCGTGTGGGCGTAAGAATCAGTGCACGAATAGGTCGTCGGCCTTTTTGGGGGGAGCGAGTATTGCTGAGTCTGTGCAGTAGAGGAAGCGTAAACCCTGCTGTTTTTCCGGTTCCTGTTTGTGCGCCTCCCATAATGTCGCGACCTTCTAGGATAGGGGGGATGGCTTGTTGTTGAATGGGGGATGGGGCAGCGTAGCCCTTTTCTGATACAGCGCGAAGTAGTTCAGCTCTTAGGCCGAGGGACTCAAATGACATGCTAAGGTGTTCTCCAGAGAATCAGCCTATATCCAATAATAGTTTGGAGCGGTCTAGGCAGAAACTGTATGTTTCGAGGTGAATCAGTAGGATTACCGCGGTAAAAACTGGCGCAGACCGATGTGCGCAATAATTAGAAATTACAAAAATATAACAAATAGTATATCAGAAATGGCGCAAAAAATCTGGTTATTGATTAATTATAATGAAAAGATATGTGGCGGATAATTTGAATGGATTAGTTGATCCGAAAAATCTATTTTCCTAGAGCCAAGATAACAAGTGTTGCTTGCTCAGAGTTGCGGTAAAATCTAAGTATTCATGTTTTTCCCCTTATTATTTGGAGTAGTTGTGTTATGGGCCGAGCTTACCAAAACCGTAAAGAATCAATGGCGAAGACCTCAGATGCTAAGGCAAAGGTTTATAGCAAATATGGTCGTGAAATTTATGTCTGTGCGAAAGCAGGTGGAATAGACCCTGAGGGCAATTTAGCATTACGTGGAATGATCGAACGCGCCAAAAAAGACCAGGTGCCTACGCATGTGATCGATAAAGCTATAGAGAAAGCAAAAGGTGGTGGCGGAGAAAACTTCGCTCCAGCTCGTTATGAAGGATTTGGTCCTGGTGGTTGCATGGTGATTGTGGATTGTCTTACCGACAACCCGAACCGTACTTTTGGTGATGTGCGCCAATGTTTTACCAAAACAAAGTGCAAAATTGCGAGCCAAGGCAGTGTGAGCCATATGTTTGATCATGACGCGATACTTGTATTTAAGGGAGATGATGAAGACGCAGTGCTAGACGCATTGTTGTCCGCTGATGTGGATGTTACCGATATTGAAAGCGCTGATGGGAAATTAACAGTCTTTGCGCCACACACTGAATACTCAAAAGCTAAAATAGCACTCTTAGATGCCTTGGGTGAAATTGATTTTGAAGTCGATGAGATTCAATTCTTACCACAAAACCATACGTCAATTTCAGGTGATGATGTTGCTCTGTTTGAAAAGTTTCTGGCTATGCTAAATGATTTAGATGACGTGCAGAATGTTTATCATGATGCTAAATTTTAAAACCTATTATTCACGCCGTCCAATGGCCGATTTTAGGATGATTTTTGAGTTTTCGAGCGGCCAAGAGTGGCTTGCTGCTGTCAGTGGCAGTGCATTGTGCAAATAGGCATCATAATGCTGGACAAAATGCGAACATTGAGTTATTATCTAACAGTGTTCGAATAAATAACGACGGTAATTTTCTTGTCAGCCAAGCCTTCAACCAGTGCTCGACGGCATCTGCGTACTAAACAAGCTATTCTCGATGCGGCCTTGGCGCTGGTGATCGAAAAAGGCCCCGACCAGTTTTCACTACGTGAAGTTGCGCGTCGGGTAGATTATTCACCTGCAGGTTTGTATGAATACTTTCGTGATAAGGAAGCCATTATCGCGGCATTATGCCAGATCGGATTCAAGCGGTTAGCGGTGACTCTGAATACGGTAGCGAGTGATTTGCCGCAACGGGAATATTTAGCAAAACTCGGCCTGGCTTACCTTGGTTTTGCCCAGAAAAATCCTGAATATTATCGCTTGATTTTTAACTTTATACCCTCAAAACGCCAGTCATTACAAGAACCTGTCGAAGACGCTGATCCGTATAACATCTTATTGAAAGCCATGGCTAAAGGCTTAGAGTCGGGCGTAATAAAGGCTTCTGCGCAAGATCAAGCTGAAACCTTGTCGTACAACTTTTGGGCGCTCTTACATGGGATTGCGATGCTTCGAAGCACGGTATTAAAGGATTTTGACGCTGATTTTGCAACGGCTGATCGCAGAGCCATCGAAATATTTCTCAAGGGATTGTCTTAGTGGTCGATTTTTTAGCTCTACGACCGAACAGTGTAAATAATATTTACGTTATTCAGGTGAAAAAAAGTGGGAGTTGGTATTGATGAAAAAGTTAAAAATAGTATCGGTATTGCTATTTCTCATCGTGATAAGCAATTGCACAATATTGCCACCCAAATTACCGGCAACCGAAAACATTCGCACGTCAGCTGATCTGGATGTGTATTTGCAAAATCTCGTTATGCAAGGTGAGCCACCCGGTCTGAGCATAGTCGTCACAAAAAATGCGAAGTCTCTTTATAAAAAAGGCTTCGGTTTTGCGGATAAGCCGCTTAACAAGAAAGCATCGCCGGAAACCGTTTATCAGTGGTGGTCGTTAACCAAGCCGGTGACCGCTGTTGCAATATTGCAATTGAGCGAACAAGGTAGATTAAAACTCGATGATCCCGTTGAAAAACATCTCCGTTTTTTTAAGCCCAAGTCGGCGCATGCAGATGATCGAAAGGTACAAATTAAAGACTTATTGAGTCATAGCTCAGGACTGGGTGACATCGGTATGGAAATCCTTGGGTGGATACACTATGACGGAGATCCTCATCTTAATCAGACCGAATTGCTTAAACGCACATTGCCCGATCATTCGGAACTCAATGAAACCCCCGGTGTTGCAGGACATTATTCCAATCTGGCTTTTATTGCGCTAGCCGCTGTTATCGAAAAAACATCCGGTTTGAGTTATGAAGACTATGTGCGCCTGAATGTATTAAACCCATTGGGGATGAATAATACGGATTTCATTTACACAGATGCAATGAAAAAAGTTGAAGCGACCGGATCACATCCCGTCGACTTCATGAGTATTCTTGCTTTCATGTATATTGATAAAGACAAAGCCATTAGAGAAAAAACAGAAGGTCGCTACTGGTTTAATCATGTTTACTCCGATCAAAACGGGCCAACCGGATTGATTGGCTCAGCGCTAGACTATTCAACATTTTTGGTGTCCCTCATCGACAAAAGTTCGCCGCAAATTCTTTCGCCAGAAAGTATTGATTTTATGTTTAATCCCGTCGTAGAGGTTGATTCAAACCCAATGGGCGCTCAGTCCAAGCAAAAATTTGCATTGGGTTGGTTTTATCTAGAAAAGGACGGGAGAACCTATCTTACGCATGGAGGAGCTGGGGCTGCATTTGTGTGTGTGGCGCGCATTTACCCGGAAGAATCATTGAGCATTGTCGTAATGGCAAACAGTACTTATCTCGGCAGAGCAATGGGTGAGACGCTATTAGATAAGGTGGCGAATATTCAATGGCCAGTGACCAAATAAATTTTTATTATTCAGGAGCAGATGTCATGAGTACCATAAAATTTACCCGTCTGATTTTTTGCTTATTATTCATAGGGCTAAACGCTTGTGTGCAGATACCAAAAACAATTGAATTTGACCATTCTTTGCCTTATGAAGAAATAGACGGGTACAAATTTCATACCGAAATATTTGGCAGCCCAGAATTAGAGCCTATTATTGTTGTTCATGGAGGGCCAGGTGGGGATTATGAATATCTCAAGTCCTTAAAAGGCTTATCACCACAATATCGAATAATATTTTATGATCAACGCGGCAGTGGCTTATCCCCAAGAGTTGATAAAAAACACTTAACAGTCGCGCAAAATATAGATGACTTACGTGCGATGGTAAAAAAGTTTTCAGGCGATACTCCGGTGAGACTTATTGGTCATTCATGGGGAGGAATGTTGGTTACCGCTTACTTATCGGCCTATCCAGAAGAAGTATCCCAGGCGGTTATTATTGAACCGGGAATGTTGGATGTTGAAGCCGCAAAAGCATTTGTGAAAATGATGAAAGACTCACAATCAATCTCTGATGTGTTTGCACTCATAGGCTATATTTCGGTGTATCCATTGGTCAATAAAGACGATGGACATGAAGGCTTTGACTATGTCATGAGTAAAATATTAAATCGCAATAAACCCGGCGGCCCTTATCAGTGTGCAGGGGAAGCAATGCCTGAAAATAGTTTCAAGCGCGGAGGCTATGAAGCTTTCAATCAAATGCTGCGGCCAATAATGGATGACCCAAGCTTGTTTACGTATGACTTAACAGAAGGTTCAGCTAGCTATACCGGCGAGATAATGTTAATCAGCAGTGAATGCAGCCTATTTGGATATGAGTTCCAGGAAAAACATCATATTCCAAAGCTACCTGCTCAAACTGTTCATGTAAAAGCAGAAAAAATGGGACATAATATGATGACATTAAATCCTGAATGGAGTTTGAAAATATTAAATAACTTCTTTCATTAAGCTCAGCAACATCTATTCAACGCAGGCACAATACGCCATAGGTATAAAAAAGAAGTTGTTAATGGATGCAGTATTTAAACATCCACCGGACTGACAATACCACGCCCACTCCGATTAATTACGTGAGTATAAATTTCAGTCGTCTGAACATCTGCATGTCCCAGAAGTTCTTGAATGGTTCTAATATCATAACCACTCTCAAGGAGTCTCGTTGCAAACGAATGGCAGGTGGCTTCCGCTCCTGCTCACGCCACATACCTACGTCCTTGTAGGAAAATGTGTGCGAACCACTGTTTTATATGCAACTCTAATGATTCATTTTAAAAATCGCTTATAAAGAAAAACCAAAGAATTGAGAGCCGTCTTTTGCGTATTCTTGGAAACATTATGGACTACAGCCAAATGATTTAGGAATTCAGTAATTTCTTTTTCTCCCATCTCCTCAGGATGACGTTTATTGTGAAAGTAAATAAATGCTAATGTCCACTGAATATATGTTTTTTCAGTTTTGTAAGCCAAGTTTTCTGTACGAATATACGCACGCAAGCGATTAATGAGTTTCACAGGTCTGGCAGGAATCAATACTGTAATATCGTCCATACGAGTCTCTTATTTTTACAGACCCTAGCTGTTTTATCGGTATTTTTAACATTATTCGAAGAAGTGTGAAAAAATAGGCCACCAGAGAGATAGGCAGCAGTTCACGCTATTTCCTTGGTTAATCTAAAGTAATTATTTCAAGCTATTGTTTTATAGGCATTAATTGAGTGATATGATTTTGTTGGTGAAAAATAACCTTGGAGAGGATGGTGTTAACCTTCGTTAGAATAAAACTGTTATAAATTCCTCTAGCCATATCGCCTTGATTGTACTAGTATGTATTACAAATCACTACATTAAGGCTAGTTTATGAGCATTACGAGTATTCGGATTACTGACGATGTTGAGAAACCGCTGGAATCCCTTGCAAAGAAGCTTGATAGGAGTAAAAATTATATTATAAATCAAGCTATTAAGGAGTTTCTTGCAAGACAATCACTGGAAGACTCAAGGTGGCAGGATACACTCAAAGCGCTTGAATCCATTAAGGCAGGTAAATCCATTGATGAATCGGATGTGAATGCCTGGTTGAATAGCTGGGGCACCAAGGATCGTAAATCTCCACCTAAATTATGAGAATAAGGTTTTCGCCGGAGTCAATCGATGATCTCCAAAGAGTGGTGGAATTTGTAGAGGTGAAGAACCCATTCGCAGCCCGTCGAATAGCAATAGATCTTCAAGAGGGTGTTGAAAGGCTGAAGCAATTTCCAAAAATTGGGCTACCCGTTTTGAAAGCCCCTGATCCAGAGCAAATCCGCGATCTTTATATAACCAACTATACAGTACGTTACCTTATCGCAGAAGAAATTACATATGTATTAAGAATCTGGCACAACAAAGAAAATGAAAGGAATTTATAATCGGGTAGCCGGAGGTCTCTAACCTCCAGCTCCCACAACACCTGCATGCGGCTCCGCACAGGGCGTTTCCCAAAGATGTTTAAAGCAAGCTGGCCGATTAGCTCCAACTGACTCCAATGCGGGTTTCTGATTTTGCGCTAACAACCCTTAACCCGGTCGGGCATGGCATTGTTAAGCTGCACAGGCTCCTCACTGGTTGTTTACCGACCGCTCGTTAAGCAGATCTCCCCAGATAAGAGCATGAACTGTCACTGCGCTGCTGCATCATTTACGGTGGCCGTTAGATCACATGGCTTCGATGTCTTGTGCCATCTCGCCTCCAGCCTACGCCTCGTATATAGAAAAGGTTAATGATAATAAATAAAATGAAACCACATTCAATCAATTGTTCAATATTTGTTCTTTTTGTTCTCTTGTTTCACACTTTTGCATTTAGTGTTGAGGGTGGAAATATAACAGGCGTAGTAGTAGATGAAATTACTGGTGAACCGTTACCAGGTATAGATGTACATATAAGATCTAAAACTTTTGGTGTTTCAATTCAAACAGATGCTAATGGAATGTACTCATCTTTTGCTCCACTTAAAGAAGATACTTATCTTTTTTATATCGAGATTTACCAATCGGAAGAAAGAAATTACAGTTATATTTCTAAAGTTTATGAGAACTTAGTGTGCTTATGGAACTGTAGAATTTCGAATAATATTGGCACACAGATAAGTGTTGGAGTTGATGAAATTGTTCAAGACATCAATTTTTCACTAATTAGAGGTGGAAAAATTGAAGGCCACGTTAGTGATAAATTATCGGGAGAGTTTTTGCCTGATACTAAGTTATTTGTTTATGATGAAATATCTGGTAACCCAATCTCATTTATGGATGTAGTCGTTTATAGTGAAAATAACGAATATATAGGTCAGGGATGGAGTGGAATTAACGGTGAATATCGAATAAATGTAGGTTTGCAGCAAGGAAGATATTTTATATTTACACGAGCCTATAGTCCTGTTACCGGAAAATATTTAAATGAGACTGCTAATGGTGAGGTTTGTTCATCTAATGAGTGTCGTGAATTAAGTAACAATCTTATTGATATTTCTTTGCTTAGTGGAGAAGTCTCAATAGACTTCTATTTAGAAGAAGGGTTTGAAATCAGTGGTACTGTTTTTAGTGAGAGTGATAAGGATCCAATTGAAGGAGTATGGCTTCACTTTTATAATGAAAAAGGAGATTTAGTCAGTCAAGCTTTAACCGACATAAATGGAAAGTATGTAAGTCGCGAGCCTTTGGCAGAAGGGGGGTATGTAGTTTTCACCTCAAATACATTTGGGTTAATCAATAAAGTATCATGATGGTGCTTTGTGCATGGAGACTTGCAGCTTTAGCCAGTATTCAGGGGAATTATTAAATATATCAAAGCCTGATCTTGAAGGGAGTATTGATTTTTTTCTTGAAAGTGATGAAAGCTTGCCTATTTCAGCTGATGAAATAGTGGAAAATAATTTAGATGAACCTTCGGAAAAAAATAAAGAAGAAATAGGGTCTGAAGAGCCTGTTTCATCAAGTGAACTATTTTCAGGAGCTTCCTCATTTAGTTTCATATTAATATATTTAATTTTGTTTTTTCAAAGAATACTTGTATCCAGAAAAAATAATATTTTCTAACTTTCATTGTGTATTATCAATAAAATACATAAATAGATAAACCAGCCCGTTTAAGGCAGGGTGTTTTTTTGGATTGTCGTTGGGCTGGTTATCTAGGTGTTATGCGAGAAACAAAGGGAGAGAATCACAATGCCGACTATATTGTTCTACTAGGCTGGCGGCTTTATAAGAAACAAATACGTAAAATCATATTTGAGCATTTCGAATATATTGATGAAGATATCTCAATAGATGGTTTGTTGGGTATCACTCATCAGCCACACTTAAACATAAAAAGCGCATAACCAATGGGTCGAGTTGACGCGGGAATTTTGGTTCTTTTAAATTTTGCGGTATATAGAAAATATCTCTTTTGGTGGGAGAGAAAATTTGCAGAATTTTGTCAGAGTCGAGAAACCTACTTTTTAAACGCAATAAATGATTAAGCGATAAGTATCATTATCGATGATAATTATCTATTTAAGAATCAAATAGCCGTCATCTGAGTGAATTTTGAATATAGAATTCCCGCAGCATCTCATCGGATAAAACTTTTATCATGCGTATTATTTTTGTTACATGATCTTGCTCTCAGCGTAGCTATTTTCCAAAAGAGAGAAGGGTATGTGTTATAGTGGTCTGTCCCCTATTTTCCCTGTTGTTTTTTTAGGTTTCTATTGTAAATCAACATTCCAAAAAAACTCATTATCAGTAAAAACAAAATCGGTACATTGGTGAAAATGGCGTAAGGTGTCATTCCTGTCATCGGTTGTACTTTGTCGGTTAAAACGTGAGTTTCAAATTGTGGTGAAGCGCTTTGAATCTTTCCTTTGGGATCGATGATTGCTGACACCCCTGTATTCGTTGAACGTATCATATATCGTCCTGTTTCCAAGGATCGCATTCTTGCAATTTGCAAATGTTGATGCGGAGCAATTGATGTTCCAAACCAAGCATCGTTAGAAGCATTAATCAGCAGTGTAGCGTCAGGAAGTGCTTGACTAATTTCATCACCAAAGGCGTCTTCAAAGCAGATAGAAATTCCTGCTATGTGTCCAGCTACCTTTAGAAGAGGTAATTTCGAGCTATCGCCAGGGCTAAATTCGGACATTGGAATATTAAAATACTGAATGATGCCGCCAAACAATCCCGGCAAGGGTAGATATTCTCCAAATGGAACAAGATGCCTTTTTTCATAAAAACCGGTATCCCTGCCAATGCTCACCATGCTGTTATAATAATGTTTTTTTCGTTGATCATAAATAGGCATGCCTAAAATGATTTCAGACCCATTCATTCTTGCTTCTTGCCCAATACCTTGTAAATAAGGCAGCACCTGATGATAGAACGCGGGTATCGCCGTTTCTGGCCATACAATTAAATCACTATCCCAATTCTCTCGACTTAATCGTGCATACATGTCCATTGTTGGTTTGCGCTGTTCTGGTAACCATTTTTTATCTTGTGATACATTGCCTTGAATCATGCTAACGGTTAACGCCTCATCAACAGGCTCAGTCCAGTCAACCTGGGTTAACAATCCTGTCATCAACCAAAGAAGCAGGAATGAAGAAGCAACAAGCTTTAGTCTACGACGCCCCTCTGTTAATACAAACGCAATCAAGCCGGCACATAACATAATTGCAAAACTGATGCTAAAAATCCCAAATAAGGGAGCTAAACCAGAAAACGGCATATCAATTTGACTATAGCCCGCAATCAACCATGGAAACCCGGTAAACAACCAACTACGAATCCATTCAACCAGAACCCAGAGCATTGGAATAATCAACAAAAATTGCCATCCAGCTTGGTCTTTAAAGGCACTGAATAATCTACGCGAAGCCCAAGCCATTAGGGCTGGATATAACGCCATAAATAATACAAAAAGAACGGTCAAGAACATAGAAAGAGGTATACCCACCCCTCCAAACTCGTTCATGCTGACATGCACCCAGGATGCTCCCCAGCCAAACATTCCTAGTCCAAACAGCCAGCCACGCCAAAATGCCCGCTGCGGAGAGGTATAAAACAAGCACAACATAAAAACCACGAAGCAAAGAATAATAAGCGGCGCCAAGTTAAAAGGTGCAAACGACAATACGGAGCTACTTCCAGCGACCAGCGCTGCAAGATCTCCTCGTTTTCCTGAGAAAATGCGCTTAATGTTCACAATGATTTTGAGTTTTCTTTGTATTGTTAAGAATGTGTAATTTGAGTAAATGGATACGGCGATTGTCTGCACGCAACACCGTAAATTGATAATGATCTTTAATCACAGTAATTTCATCGCGCCTTGGTAAGTGTCCAAAACTATTCATTACCAGACCGCCAATTGTGTCGAACTCTTCATCGCTAAAGCCAGCATTAAAATGTTCATTAAAGTCTTCTATAGGAGTCAATGCTTTAACAGAAAACATATCGCTATTATAAGATTTGATAAATGACTCATCATCTACGTCAAACTCGTCTTCTATTTCACCGACTATTTGCTCGAGAACATCTTCAATCGTCACCAGTCCCGCAACACCTCCAAATTCATCGGCGACTACCGCCATATGATTACGATTAGAACGAAAATCTTTCAATAACACATTAAGTCTTTTACTTTCTGGAATAAACACTGGTGAACGCATAATATCGCGAATATCAAATGTGTCTTCACTTTGATTCGCAAAACAAGTTAACAAATCCTTGGCCAGTAGAATTCCAATCACCTCATCGCGGTTCCCATCGATCACTGGAAAGCGCGAATGCCCAGACTCTAATATCGCGGGCAAAAACTCCTTAAGAAGGACGTCTCGTTCTACCACAACCATCTGTGAACGCGGAACCATAATATCACGCACGTGCATTTCGGAGACTTGCAATACTCCCTCTATCATCGCAAGTGCATCTGCGTCGAGTAAATTTCGCTGCTCAGACTCGCGTAATAAATCAATTAGCTGTTCTCGGTCTCTCGGTTCACCACCGCCAAATGCTTGGCTGATTTTATCCAGCCACGATTTTACTTCTGGATTGTTAGTTCGAGCTTCCTTTATCATGCTTTAATCCTATCATTATAAGGATCCGCATACCCAAATAGACTTAACAATTCTATTTCAAGTGTTTCCATTTTCTCCGCTTCTTCATCCTTTATGTGATCATACCCCAGCAAGTGTAAAGTACCGTGAATAACAATATGCGCCCAATGTGCTTCCAGATTTTTATTCTGCTCAAAAGCTTCACGCTCAATAATCGTAGCACAAATTACAATATCACCTAACAAAGGTTCTGCTAAGACATCTTTTATTACGTCGGGTAATTCAGCAGGGAAAGACAATACATTGGTTGCTTTATCGATGTGGCGATAATCTCTATTCAACTGAATCATTTCTTTTTCATCCGTCACACGAATGCTCATCGCGCAATTTTCTGGAAAAAGATTAACCGCTGCCCTTGCCCAAGCTGTCAACATATCAATGCTTGGAATATGGGTATCTGAGCTTGCAATTTGAATGTCTATCACAGCTAAGTATCTGTTCTCTCTTTCTTTTCGTATGCAGCAATGACTTGCTGCACAATCGGATGCCGCATGACGTCCTTTTGGTCAAAAAAAGTGAAACTGATATTTTTTATATCTTTTAAAATATGCATCACATGTTGCAATCCAGACTTGCAATGGGACGGCAAGTCAGTTTGGGTGATATCCCCAGTAACAATAATGGTCGAACCAAAACCTATCCGCGTTAGAAACATTTTCATTTGCTCAATCGTGGTATTCTGAGCTTCATCCAGAATCACAAAAGCCTCATTCAATGTCCGGCCTCTCATAAATGCCAGGGGTGCAACTTCAATGACATTGCGCTCAATTAGTTTACCCACCTGTTCAAATCCCATCATGTCATACAATGCATCGTATAAAGGCCGCAGATAGGGATCAACTTTTTGTGCCATGTCGCCTGGCAGAAACCCAAGCTTTTCACCCGCCTCAACCGCAGGACGAACCAAAATGATACGTCGAATTTCTTCTTTTTCTAATGCTTCAACCGCCGAAGCCACTGCCAAATAGGTTTTACCTGTCCCGGCTGGGCCAATACCAAAATTAATATCCTGGTTACGTATTTTTTCAATATATTGCCGTTGATTCGCACCACGCGTTAAAATGACTTTACGGCGTATTTTCAAAGTTTCCGACTTAGCATCATCTTTGTTGACAGCTAATAAATTATTCATATTGGATTCTTGCAATGACTGTTGCACCTGTTTTGGAGATAAAACCATTTGTTGCGATTGCTGATATAAGTGATTAAGTGTTGCAAGTGCTAAGCGAGTATTTTTAGCTCCACCTTCAACCCGAAAGGCGTTACCCCGATGACTAATACTAACATCCAGTCTTTTTTCAATTTGCTTGAGGTTTTCATCAAATTGACCACATAGATTAGCCAATGCCACATTGTCAATCGGTTCAAAAGAAACATCGCTAGCTAAAATTAGTGACGCATCAGATGATTCTGGAAACGAATCTAGCGGAGTTGATTCTAGATCTGTACTCACGAAACCTCATGCCCCAATGCACGCATTGACGTTGCCAATTTATCATTGATCGTAATAAACTCACCACGCAAAGAATTCGGTAACACTTCCGTTATTTTGAGATCAACAAAAAATCCGATTAACTCCGCCTTTCCAGCAAAGTTTACTACTCGATTGTTTTCGGTTCGTGCCGCTAGTTGGTGATCAGGGTCTTTTCTTGAAGGGCCTTCCACCAGCACCCTCTGGCGTGTATGTAACATAGATTGACTGACCTGTGTCGCCATTTGAGAAATTCGTGCTTGCAATATAGCAAGACGTTTTTTTTTCACATCGATTGGAATATCATCGTCAAAACTCGATGCAGGTGTTCCGGGTCGTGCACTATAGACAAAACTAAAGGAATGATCGAAGCTCACGTCTGCAATCAAATTCATGCTCGCTGCAAAATCTTCATCCGTCTCTCCTGGAAATCCAATAATGAAATCTGAAGACAAGCTGAGGTCGGGGCGGGCTTTTCTCAATTTTCGAATCGTAGATTTATATTCTAAAGCGGTATGACCTCTTTTCATTGCTGCTAAAATTCTGTCGGAACCACTTTGCACGGGCAGATGTAAATGACTCACTAACTCCGGGATTTCAGCAAATGCCTGAATAATACTATCCGACATCTCTACGGGATGAGAAGTGGTAAAACGAATTCTGTCTATGCCCTCTACCGATGCCACATAATTCATCAATAAACTAAGGTCTGCACTATCACCGTCATGCGTAATGCCACGATAAGCATTTACATTCTGTCCCAGCAAATTTATTTCTCTCACACCTTGTTGCGCCAACAGAGCAATCTCATTGAGTACATCATCAAGCGGCCGACTGACTTCTTCACCACGCGTGAAAGGAACTACGCAAAATGTGCAATATTTACTACATCCTTCCATAATCGAAACAAAGGCAGTAGGGCCATCGGCACGAGGGGTCGGCAATCGATCAAATTTTTCAATTTCTGGAAATGAAATATCAACAACTGCTCGCTTATGCTTGATATTTTGCGCATACATTTCGGGCAAGCGATGTAACGTTTGCGGACCAAAGACTAAATCCACATAAGGCGCTCGTTCACGGATAGCTTTGCCTTCTTGGCTCGCAACACAGCCGCCGACACCAATGACCAAATCCGGCCGTTGTTGTTTTAGCTCACGCCACATTCCCAGCTGAGAGAAGACTTTTTCTTGCGCTTTTTCGCGAATTGAACAGGTGTTAATGAGGATTAGATCAGCATTTTGCGGAGAGTTAGTTAACTCCATTCCATGTGAATCATTGAGTACATCCAACATCTTAGCTGAATCATACTCGTTCATTTGGCATCCATGGGTTTTAATAAAAACTTTCTTACTCATATGCTCCGATTGTTTTTTAATCAATTTGATATTGTAACCGCCTTAGGGTTTTTCTGCTAGTACTCACCACGATGAATTGTACAATGAAATGCTCAGAATGCCTTTTTCGTCGTCACAAAGGGGGGCATTCGATTCGTAGCGAGATTCACCCACAGGCTGAAATGCCAAGCGCGCAGTTAATCTATATACTTCAATAAGTTACCGCCAGGTAAGAGCGGTCAACTGTGAAATCTAGGTTTAAGTTAAGGAGACGATAAGGAGACTATATAGTTTCACTCTATATTTCCCCCACATACTTTTTGATGAGGTCTGCATGCCAGTTTCTCGCCGTTCATTATATATTTCTTTTATATTCAACGCATTATAAGCTTGTCGTTTTGTTCTTCGCTCTCAATGCCCATTGCGAATGTTTTTGATGCTCATTAATTCAACTAATTTCAGCCAGCAAATAATCAATCATCGATTCCGCCTGGGACAAATAGCCTGCACCAAATAAATTCAAGTGATTCAGAATATGGTAGAGGTTATATAGGGCTTTCCTCACCGCATAATCCGCTGATAATGGGAAAGCATTATTATACGAAGCATAGAAGTCGCGCCCAAAGTTGCCAAACAACTCAGTCATTGCAATATCTGCTTCCCTATCCCCGTAATATACGGCAGGATCAAAAATGACAGGATGCCCATCACGGGTAAATCCGTAATTACCTGACCATAAATCTCCATGTAGCAAAGAAGCTTCCGGAAAATGGTTATTAAAAAATACAGGGATATTCGCTAATAACTTGTCCCCTTTTATTTGCAAACGCTGGCCATAGCCATTGCTTTCCGCTAATGCTAACTGGAACCCTAAGCGATGCTCCTGCCAAAAAGAAACCCACTCTGCTGTGTGAGTATTGATCTGTTGCGTCGAGCCAATCGTATTATTCTGGTACCAACCATATTGTTTTTTTGTACACCGATGCATACGTGCTAATTGCTCTGCAAAATCAATTGTCGAACGCCGAGATGATGCAGCCAGCTCAAGAAATTCTAAGATTAAAAAAGATTGCCGTGAATCCTTGCCTTCTCCAACAAACTTAGGAACACCTATAGTTTGCGTATTTCCTATTTCCGCCAACCCTCTCGTTTCAGCAACAAACATCTCGTGTAATTCTGTTTTATTTGTTTTCACAAAATATTTTTGTCCGCTTGCATCCGCGAGCACATAGCTCGAATTAATGCTGCCGCCCGCAACTTTAGAAACACTCTGGACAGAATAAGACTCCCCCATATAACGGGTAATAATCTGTTCAATATTTCGCCATTCTGACATTGATTCCAAACTCCCTTTAGCCTTATTCTGAATTACGTGCAAAAAAATCGTATTAGCCGATTATTTATACAAAGCCCTTCAGACGAAAGCAATAATACAGCAACCCATAAATACGCGCTTTTAATAAATACCTTAGATCGTGATAGGATACCGACAGCTTTTATAACAAGGATAAAATAAATGACTACGTGTTTTGCACCGCAAAAAATTATCCGATTAGGAGTCCTTATCATTGCCTGTCTTTTTGCCTTCTCGTGCAGCTTTGGTGTGGGCGATAACGCTTGGACAAAAACATTTAGTGTAAGTCAGAAAACTGACATTGGCTCGGCTACTGGATCCATTGACGCTAATCAGAATGTCATTGCGATATGGCAACAAACCGCTTATGAAGAGCGCGAAGACCCTGCCAATATCAATCTCACAGAAGTCGACGCATTTTCCACGTTTTATCAGTTCGGACGCAATAGCTTGCTGTACAGCTTCTACCGTGCTGAATCAAAAGTCTGGACTGCTCCCGTCACATTACACAATGGAACATGGGTTGAGACTCATACTATAAAAAAAATCAACGACAATGATGGCAATAGCGCTAACGACCTTATATCAAGTTCAGAAAATAGCGGAATATTACCGGCAATCGATCCGCAAGTAAGAATGGATAGCAATGGCGACGCTATTGCTGTGTGGCAGCAAATTGATCTTGCTACTGAAAACTCCG
This sequence comes from Gammaproteobacteria bacterium, assembly GCA_027021445.1. Lineage (GTDB taxonomy): Bacteria > Pseudomonadota > Gammaproteobacteria > S012-40 > S012-40 > JALUUH01. The sequence continues at coordinate 116,994 of JALUUH010000053.1, read as the reverse complement.
CAACCACTTGCAATAATGAAAGCACTCAAATCCAATGCGGGCCCGTAATAACCAGTGTTTGGACTGCTCGTTTCAGCACATCAACAGCAACATGGTCTACTCCAATTGTTCTCGATTTAAGCACAGAAATAGCGAAGAATGTCACCCTGGAATTAGACAGCGCAAATAATGCGATAGCCGTCTGGCGACAATGGGATGCAGCCTCATCCATATACACTCTTTATGCGAGCCATTATATGGCCGCTGATAATACTTGGGTTTCACCCGCGCGAATATCAGACGCAATAATTGATGTCGAATCATTCAAACTGAGTATTGATGGGTTAAACAATGCGTTTATTACTTGGCAGTCCGTCGATCATGGATTTGCGGGATTCTCGCTGGATCGTATTTATGCAATACGTTATACAGGGGGTGTCTGGGAATCAACATCAACCGTCATTAGTAACGACTCGGGTAATGCAACAAACCCGAGTATTAGCTCTGATAGTGCGGGTAATGCGTGGCTAATCTGGCAACAAACTGATTCAGAAGACAGAACCAGTACTGAAAGTATCTGGGCAAGCAGATTTAATATTGATTCAATGTCTTGGGGAACCCCAGGTCTTATTGAAAACAGTGAATTGCAAGCCCAAAATCCCGATATTCACGCCGCCAATACAAGTATTATTGCCACCTGGGAACAAGAAGATATTAAAGACCTTGATAGGAACAACACTACCGAGGTTAGTAATATTTATATTAGCGTATACGACACCAATGCTAATGCATGGGGGGCAGCATCATTATTGGAAAATGACAACGTATACGATGCAAACCAGCCAAGAATATATACCCAAGCCAATAACAGCGTAATGATTACCTGGCGCCAATATCAGAACCCAGTGACTAATTCTGGTTTTGCTCTGTTAAGCAAAAACTATTCAGCACGCACGGGATTATCTGGGCTAACAACAATTACCAGCGGGGGGCAAATAAGTAACAGCAGTTTGTATATTTACCAAGATAAAGCGATCGCACTTTGGGAAGAACAAGCGGATAAATCAGGAACAGTACAAGTAAAATTTAAAAGATAATAAAATGAAAATAAACCCAATTTTCCATTCTCAAAATACACAAAAAAGCCGGAGCAAATATGCTCCGGCGAAGAATTCAGAACGGACTGAGGGAGGAGGGATCCGTTCTGTAATCTGTATAACGTCCTCGGCCAATAAAACTTTAGCGTAAAATAAGCAAGCTTTTACTATCTTTATTATTAGCAAGGAGTTATCACTGAATCAGATGTTTCAAGACTTGAAAAACGATAAGACAACCCCATTTAGAAATGAGCGTAGCTAACAAAAAAATGAATCGATTTCCTAATTGATCGGTCATACACTCCTTATTAACTCTATAATTTTGAGGTAAAAATGAAGCGGATTTTCCTGTTTTTAGTCACCAACCTAGCCATCGTTTTGGTCTTGAGTATTTCTTTGCGAATCCTAGGTGTAGATTCAATTCTAGATGAGCAAGGTTCTGGCATCGACTTTAATTCATTGCTGATATTTTCAGCGGTATTTGGATTTGGCGGCTCGCTTATTTCCTTAGCTATCTCTAAATGGAGCGCGAAACGCATGACCGGCGCTCAGGTGATTGAAACGCCTAGCAACCAAACTGAGCAATGGCTGTTTGAAACCGTCAAAAGACATGCTCAAGAAGCAGGCATTGGAATGCCTGAAGTCGCTGTATTTGACTCACCAGAACCTAACGCTTTTGCCACGGGAGCCTCGCGCAATAAAGCCCTCGTTGCGGTGAGTACCGGCTTATTGCAAAATATGAACTCAGATGAAGTAGAAGCAGTCATCGGTCACGAGGTTGCCCATATCGCAAATGGCGACATGATCACCCTGGCACTTATCCAAGGTGTGGTGAATACCTTTGTCATTTTCCTTTCGCGGATCATTGGGCACATCGTAGATAGAGTCGTTTTCAAAAATGAAAGCGGACATGGTCCGGCGTTCTGGATAACGGCAATCATCGCTGAAGTCATCTTAGGTGTACTGGCAAGCTCTATTGTGATGTGGTTTAGCCGCAAACGTGAATTTAAAGCCGATGAAGGCGGTGCTCAGCTCGCCGGAAAAGAAAAAATGATTTCAGCATTACAAGCACTACAACGTGCATCAGGTCAGCCGTCTACAATGCCTGATCAGCTTGTTGCGTTTGGTATTTCCGGTGGCCTAGGCACTGGCTTGAAAAAAATGTTTAGTTCACATCCACCACTTGAAGAACGCATTAGGGCATTGCAAGCGAATTAATACTAAGGAACGGGCAGTACACAAGGTATTGCCTGTCTTTTTAGAACTCACGCAAGATTTAAAACACAGACTGTAATCTTAAACCGACTACGTAAGTATTACCCAAAAAATAGGACATAGCAGGCTGATGAATAAATTGAAAATCAGGCTGAATCACTAGCCATTTAGTGACTTTGACCTTATACGTTAGTTCCAAAGTTGTTTCTGCGACAAAGCAACAATCATCAGCCACACCATTATTATCAAAATCCACCGCTTCGTTAGCCTGAATAAACGCAGCGCTTTGCCGACTATGCGCAACCCCAATTCCCAAGACATCAATAGGGCGTCCAGGAATCAAGCCACTGAAATTGAGCCCGAGTGCTGCAAACCGATTTACCCTCGCTATTCGAGATTCTGTTTGTCCCGCTACAACAAACAAACCTAGTGAGTCGCCTACAGCACCTTCTCCAATAAAATATAAACCGCCTATTCCTGGCTCATTAAATTGCCCACGATTTCCCACTGCATCAAAATTTTCTGATAAGCCTGCAAATTCAGTTATATTTTGATATAAATACCAGGCACCTAAAGCAAGTTTAAGATACTCAGTTTTGTCCTGAGCGCTCTGTACTATGCCGGTTTCCACAATATTAAAGCTTCCCTCGCGTTTATTAATTCTTAAGTCTCTAGGATCACTACCTAGCGTAGGGCTTCCATCATAAATCCCTGCCTGAATATAGGAATCTGCAAGCAGCTTGGATTTATAACGCACACCCAATGAAGTGTTTGGATAAGCGGACGGTTTAGCAACTGACCGAAGTCCTGTTCCCATGCGAAAAGAATTATTGACAAATAATCGACTATACTTCGTCCGATAAAACTCTGTATCAATACTGTGTAACCCAAATAAAATATCAGACTTGCTATAAGAAAAGCCCTGCTTATACCAAAGCTGAAATAGTTTAACGACGCTTTCATTTCCATTGTCAATATTACTCATGCCATTAAAGTCACCCACTATTCCGCTTGGACTGTTAGTTCCGGGCACATAAAATGAAAGTTGAGAATATAAGACGCCATTACGCCATAAACCTAAACCCGAAGAATTTATTTGCATAAAATATTGGGAGAGTAGTGCGCTTCCAGAGTTAATATCTTTACTTGGATCACCACCGGATACAAGAGAAAAATAATCCATCGTTAGCGACAAACCCTGAGTTATCGCCTTGCCTTCAGCGCTATCGAGTCGCAATGTATCTTTTGGCTCGAGCGGCGACAGCACTTTTAACTCGAGAAATTTATCTGAACCAAGCGGTGCTACTTGTTCTTTTTCATCTTTGCCAGTAGCAGGTGATGGCAGTTTATTTATAGCTTCCCGTGTGCTCTCAAAGGGATCAACCGATAAATCAGGTCTGCGCTCCGACCCAGAAGGCAGCTCAGTGGAATGAGCAACCATAGAAAAAAACATGAATACCATAAACCCAACTTGAGTCATTCGTATTCTTTCCAGCATAGTATTCATGTTAACTCTAGGCCAAAGCTGTCGAAATATTACATTTATAAATAGCATTCGAATATTTAAGAAACTCTCTTTATATCAATAAATTTATTTGCACTATCAAAGCAAATTTCAAAACGACCACGAACTCCGCCATGCAGAACAAAGGGTCTAAGAATAGAAATAGGAAATTGAATTTTTAGTCCATTACTATCACGTGTGATCACTTCGGAGACTGCTCCTTCATAATAAAGCAGCAAATCATCTTGATTAATATTCAGGTACACTGTCACGGTTCTATACATAATTTAAAAACACAAAAAATATGACTTTACAAATTTTAACTCAAATCCAGGAAATAGACGAAGCTTCTTGGCAAGCCATCGTAGCAGATGCTCACCCCTTTTATAGCTATCCATTTTTATCCGCACTCGAAAAACATCATTGTGTGGGGCCTGAATTAGGTTGGCTACCTCGTCACTTGGTATGGCGAAATCCCAACAATGAAATCATCGGTATTCTGCCGCAATACTTAAAACTAAACTCCTACGGTGAATTCGTCTTCGACTGGGCCTGGGCAGATGCTCTGCAACGAACCGGTAGGGCATATTATCCTAAGCTCGTTAGCTGTATTCCATATACTCCTGTTACTGGGAAAAGGCTGTTTATTAACAACGATTCAATGGTTTTAAAAAAGCAATTCATCCAAAAAATCATCCAATACGCTGCTGAGCAAAACATATCATCCTGGCATTGCCTATTTCCTTCTCTCGAAGATAAACAATTAATGATCAACGAAGGCCTATTGCATCGTGTAGATTGCCAGTTCCATTGGACTAACAACAACTATACCAATTTCGATGATTTTCTAACGCATTTTTCATCTCGAAAGCGCAAAAATGTACGCAAAGAAAGACAAAAAGTTGCAGCCACGGGCATACAAATTGAAGTTTTGCACGGGGCGGATATGGATCGACGAACTTGGGCGCTTATTTACCCGTTTTACGCAGAAACCTTTTTTAAAAAAGGTGGTGTTCCCACCTTAAGTCTGGAGTTTTTTATCGAATTATCAGAAAAGATGGGGGAAAATATTGTGGTCATAACGGCGCTCTATCAACAAGAATATGTCGCCGCTGCCATTTGTTTCCGCAATCAAGACACACTATTTGGCCGTCATTGGGGGTGTAAACAAGCTTTCGACAGCTTGCATTTTGAATTATGTTATTATCAAGGCATCGAATACGCCATCAAGGAAAAACTGTATAAATTTGAACCCGGCGCACAAGGCCTACATAAAATAAGCCGAGGTTTTCTGCCCACCGCAACATGGTCAACTCATTGGATACGTGATGCAGATTTCAAGCACGCCATCAAACGTCATCTCGCGCTTGAACAGAAGGCGGTACTAGAGCATATTGAGACATTGAAACAGCACTCTCCATTTCGAAAAAATGGGCCGAAATAGATTTTCCGCAGTAGGCTTTCTATTCTCGGACAGGCTCCTAGCTTTTGATCGCTTTTCGTTACTATCGAATCAATCGTTTGCAAAAATATACGTTAAATACCTTATGCGCATACGATCAAACTTTAGTATATAAAGTGCGGCGTGTATCACATTTTTGATTATTTTTGAAAAGTCAATATAGCAAGAGTTGCGTTATTTTAGTACGCTGTTCACCAGTGAATTAGCGAGCGACTTATCAACTGCTAAACACCTTCTTTTGAAACAAGCCGTAGCATGATGTAAAGTAAGACGATTTAGGTTATATTGTGATATTTCGGCGTGAGAGAAGGGTGATGAAATCCAGAATTATGAAGTATTAATGTATCAAAATTGGAGATTTGAGATGACTCATTCAACAGAAGCAACAGCCGTTGGAGAACGACGCGCCCAATCACATCAAGCGATCGATAGATTGGTCAGCCATCGAACCCAAATGCTTGCTTTGTATTCCGAACTGGCCGTCCATCGTCCCTTTGAAAAATCATCCACTGTTGTCGAATTATTAAAGCGTTTTTGCCAATCACTCGTAGACTATTCAGCCGATGCGCATTTCAGACTTTATCGATATGTCGATAATGATCAAGAGCGCAGAATGTCAGTTTCCAAAGTGGCAAAAGAAGTTTACCCCTATATTGAACGATCCACCCAAAAAATTCTTGATTTCAATGATAGATACGACTCTGATGAACACTGCGAAGACTCAGTAGGAAAGTTAGAAAATGATTTATCAGTTCTCGGAGAAATTTTAGCGGATCGAATAGAACTCGAAGACCGTTTAATCGATGTATTAGGCAAAACAAGAAGCTAAACGAAAGACCTGATTTGGATGCCTTAATAAACCGATCTAGGTTTTCACTAAACCGTTAGTCCTCCAAATAAGTATAACCAAGCAAACCTGCTTCAAGTTCCGCCAAATAACGCGAGCAGGTTTCATGATCCGATAATCTTTCCTGCAAACGTTTCCGATATTTATCCATTAAACCATCGGTATCGAAATGCACATAACGCAGGACTTCTTCGACAGCATCCCCATGCTCTGGCTCACTCAGTAAATAGGAACCATCTTTATTGATCTGCAAATTGATGGAATGAGTATCACCAAATAAATTGTGCATATCGCCGAGTATTTCCTGATACGCTCCGACCATAAAGAAACCTAACAAATACGGCTCATGCGGTTTAATCTCATGTGCTGCTAGCGTCGTTTCAACACTTTCGTTGTTCACATAGCAAGAAATACTGCCATCCGAATCACAGGTAATATCTTGCAAAATTACTCGCTTTTCAGGTTTTTCATCCAGCCTATGCAGTGGAATAATGGGAAAAACCTGGTTTATCGCCCATACATCTGGTAATGATTGAAAAATCGATAGATTGCAAAAATACTTGTCCGCAAGCTTGTTGGACAAATCATCGAGAATTTCTCGATGCGAGCGAGCTGACGACTGTAATAAAGTTTGAGTCTTGCGACAAATGGCGTAATAGAGTTGCTCTGCATGAGCACGCTGCTGCATATTTAACAAACCATGCATATACGCTCCATTGGCCTCAGTAAACCAATGCATTGCATCATGATAAGCTTCCACCGCAGACTTTGTATTCAGACTGCTGAGCGTATTCGTCAAATTTTGAATAATCGCTGGATCGCCCTCAACAACTTCATCGATATAATTCTGCCCCGGTAATTCCTCACTATCAACGACATTAGTGATTAATACTGCATGATGCGCTGTCAACGCTCGTCCTGATTCAGTAATGATATTTGGATGTGGCAAGTCATGAGCTCTACAAACTTCCCATAATGCATGAACCACATCATTGGCATACTCACTGATCGTATAATTCATTGAGCAATAACTGCGAGAACGCGTCCCCTCATAGTCAACACCTAGACCACCACCTACATCAACCGTCGTAATACGCACACCAAGCTTATGCAGTTCCGCATAAAATCGAGCAACCTCAATCAGGCCTTTTTGAATATCTCGAATATTGGCCAGCTGGGAACCTAGATGACAGTGAATTAACTGCAGCGCAGGCAACATTGCTGTTTTTGCGAGCCGCTTGACCACTTCGAGTACATGCGTAGCCGACAAGCCAAATTTGGATTTCTCTCCGCCCGTATTCTGCCAATTGCCTTTGCCGATGGAATACAAACGAATGCGTATGCCCAACAACGGCTCAATGCCGAGCTTAGTGCTTTCCTCAATAATTAATGTTAGTTCGGAAAGCTTTTCGATCACAATATAAATCTGATAACCTAACTCACGCCCAATGAGTGCGAGGCGAATATATTCTCTATCCTTATAACCATTGCAAATGATAATTCCGTTTTGCGGAGCATAAGCAAGCACCACCATTAATTCTGGTTTACTGCCCGCTTCTAAGCCAACAACATGCTTATCATTTTTTAAAATGTGCTCAACCACGGTTCTTTGTTGATTCACCTTAATGGGATAAACCGGCGTAAAGCCACCTTTAAAAGACTTTTGCTTGATCGCATTTTCGAATGCCTGCGAAAGCCTATTAACACGTTCTTGTAAAATATGAGTCACTCTCAACAATACGGGAAAATGCAGACCTTGCTCCTGTATCGCCTGCGAAACGTCATACAAATCTATACTTGTATTATGGCCATCGCTGCCAGTTTTCACACATATACGCCCAGCCTCGTTGATATCAAAATACCCACTACTCCAATGGTCAATATTATACTGTCTTCTAGATTGCGCTATATTCCAATGACCCATATTCAGTTGTCCTATTAACGGCCCTTAAGGATCGAGCCCATTTTTCATCCAGCGGTGTCGCCTAAGGGTGCCTACTTTATGAAGAATACGTTTTTAAGCGTGACTCGCTTTGTTGCGAATCGTTACAATAGCCACCTATTCCGCCTCATCGCGTCGCACGATTCACGTTCAAAAACGCACTCTTCATGCTGTGCACTGCGGATTTTAGGATAATGAGCCGTTTTTTACGAATACAAATTTTACCCGAGGTTTTTCTAGATGATTAAAAGTGACAATTGGTTTACCGAGATATGTGAACCCGAAGGTGCCGCATTTTCATTAAAAACGCAGGCATTGCTGCATAAGGAAAAAACGCCTTTTCAAGAGATCGCTATCTATCAAACGGAAAAATTTGGCAACCTCATGATCATCGATGGTTTTTACATGCTGAGCCAACGCGAGAACTTCCTCTATCACGAGATGCTGGCACATCCGGTATTATTTACCCATCCTGATCCCAAAAAGATTTTGATTATCGGTGGCGGAGATTGCGGTACCTTGTGCGAAGTATTAAAGCATCCCGGCGTAGAAAAAGCCCAGCAAATTGAAATTGACGAACGAGTGACTCGCCTGTCTGAAGAATATTTTCCCGAGCTTTGCAGCGCGAATAATGACCCACGCGCCGAGCTGTTATTTATTGATGGTATCGAATATGTGCAAGAAGCCGCTGAAAACAGCTTTGATCTTATTATCATCGATAGTACCGATCCCATTGGCCCTGCAGAAGGTTTGTTTACCAAGCCATTCTATGCGCAATGCTTTCGAACACTCCGTAAAAACGGCATCATAGTGCAGCAAAGCGAATCCCCCTTGTATCATGTGAAGCTTATTAAAGAGATGCGTGCCGCCATGGGGGATGTGGGTTTTGCCCAATCGAAAACCCTATTTTTCCCACAGCCCTGTTATCCATCCGGCTGGTGGTCAGCCACGATGGCCGCTAAAGACTCCTTGCTTAGCGAATTTCGCGAACAAGATGCTCGCCAGAAAACGTTTGACACCGTTTATTACAATGCTGAAATTCATCGTGCCTCACAGGCCTTGCCTGAATTCTTTCGTAAAGAAATGACGGCGATAGCCAAAGCATTATAAAAACTTATCCCGCTTATTTTAAAATTACGGAACAAAAAAAACGGATGCCGAAGCATCCGTTTTAAGTTTTTTAATGTAACTTTGTTACACCATATTATTATTTATTCGTAAACTCTGGGTAGGCCTCCAAACCACATTCGGATATATCCACTCCTGCGTATTCTTCCTCTTCTGAAACACGCACTCCCATGATCGCTTTAATAAGAAACCAAACAATCAGCGAGACAACAAATGTCCAAACCAGAATAGTGACGAGACCTGTTAACTGACCGACAACCGTCGCATCAGTATTGGAAAGAACGACCGCCATCAAGCCCCACATGCCAACAACACCATGTACGGAAATCGCGCCGACTGGGTCATCTAATCTTAGCTTGTCTAAGGCGATGATGGAGAACACCACCAAGATACCGCCAAGCGCCCCTATCCCGGTCGCAAGCAAAGGCGTCGGTGCTAAGGGTTCTGCGGTTATTGCCACCAGACCAGCTAATGCACCATTGAGCGCCATTGTCAGGTCTGTTTTACCAAAGAGTAGCCGTGCTGCAATCATCGCTGCGATCACTCCTCCGGCAGCCGCCATATTGGTATTCACAAATATTTGCGCAACAGCGTTTGCCTCGCCCACATCAGACAGCTTCAACTCAGAACCGCCGTTAAAACCAAACCAACCCATCCATAAGATGAAAGTACCTAATGTTGCCAACGGCATGTTCGCACCTGGAATCGCATTTACTTCACCATTTTTACCATACTTGCCTTTACGTGCTCCTAGCACCAGAACACCGGCTAAGGCTGCAGCTGCACCACACATGTGCACTACACCCGATCCCGCGAAATCTTGAAAACCAGCCGCATCCAAGAAACCACCACCCCATTTCCAGAAACCTTGAACAGGGTAAATAAAGCCCGTCATCACCACGGCAAAGGCTAAAAAGGCCCATAATTTCATGCGTTCAGCAACCGCGCCGGAAACAATCGACATTGCTGTTGCTACAAAAACCACTTGGAAAAAGAAATCCGACATTACTGAATAATAAGGAGCACCTTCGCCGCCAGCTAGAACAGAAGCTAAATCGTTCTCCGCTTTAATCAGAAATCCAAAATTCGGGATAATCGAACTATCCGATGAACCGTACATAATGCTGTAGCCCACCAACATGTACATAATGCAAGCAATTGCAAACAAGGAGATGTTTTTAATCAAAATTTCGGCCGTATTCTTAGCGCGAACCATACCCGCTTCTAACATCGCAAAACCTGCAGCCATCCACATGACTAGGACGCCCGATATCAGAAAGTAGAACGTATCTACTGCATAACTCAGTTCTTTTATAGCTTCCACAATAATATCCTCAATATAATATTTTAAACGCTTCTTCTACAGTGCTTCGATGCCGGTTTCACCGGTACGAATTCGAATAACTTCAGAAACGTCATAGACAAATATTTTTCCGTCTCCAATTTTTCCAGTACGTGCGGCTCCCGTAATCGCCTCTTTTACTTGATCTAACAAGACATCATCAATGGCCGCTTCAATTTTTACCTTTGGAAGAAAATCAACCACATACTCCGCTCCCCGATAAAGCTCGGTATGCCCTTTTTGACGCCCAAATCCTTTAACTTCTGTGACGGTAATCCCTTGCACGCCGATTTCTGACAAGGCTTCTCTGACATCATCTAGTTTGAAGGGCTTTATAATGGCCGTAACTAGTTTCATATTTACCTCTCTTAGAATATTTTTAGAGCTGCCTCCGTCGCAACGGAGCAACTTTGTTTTACTTTCACCAATCGCATATTGAAAAAGCAATATGAATTGCATTGTTTTGAAAGAGTGCAGCCCATGTGCCACACATATAAATACATAAAAAACAATGAGAAAGCGGTTTTTGCTAGACTTAGATCGAAGAAAATTTGCACTGCAGTGTGGAATGTGGGCGTTCTTACGCACCATTCAAGTGCAATATTGGGTAGTGAAACCTGCGAGCAATCTCAGTAAACTCTCTATGAGTCAGAATATGATTCACTTATATTGATTAACGAGGAAGCTGTTCGCGAACAGACTCTTACGGAATGACATAACCAAATTGGAGTTATCCATGTTTAACCCTAAACTATTAGACGATGTTGCTAAAAAAATTTCAGAAAACCTGCCCAGCGGCGTACAAGAAATACAAGAAGATATCGAAAAACATATAAGATCAGCCGTGCAAACCGGCCTTGCTAAACTTGATCTAGTCACCCGTGAAGAATTTGACGTGCAAAGTGAAGTTCTTACGCGTACACGTATGAAGCTCGAAGCGCTTGACGCTAAAATCAAATCTTTAGAAGAACAACCTAGTTCGCCCAACAAAGACCGCCTTCAGTCATGAAATAATATTGCTGCTGCAGTACTAAGCAAGCTGAGTCGTTACCTAAAAAGAATAATAATGTCACTAGCCATCATCTATAGTCGCGCTGCCATCGGCGTTGAATCGCCACTGGTTACGGTTGAAGTTCATATCGCCAATGGCTTGCCCGCACTTTCTATGGTCGGATTACCCGAGGCAGCGGTAAAAGAAAGTAAAGACCGAGTACGTGCTGCAATTGTTAATGGCGGATTTAAATTCCCCTCACGTAGAATCACCATCAACTTGGCGCCAGCCGATCTTCCCAAAGAAGGCGGACGATTTGATCTACCCATTGCACTCGGCATACTTGCCGCTTCTGGGCAAATACCAGAGGCCCATTTGCCAGCATTTGAATTTGTCGGCGAACTTGCCTTAAGTGGAGCATTACGCCCGGTCAAAGGGATAATACCTTTTGCCATCCAATCACAACAAGCACACCGCAAAGCGATCATCCCCCGAGCCAATGAACAAGAGGCCGCATTAATCGACGCCAAGCATGTGTTATCCAGCGCTAGCCTATTAGAGGTTTGTCATTACCTACACGGTCAGCAAGCACTTAAGTCCTGCATCACCGAGAGCACCGCAAAGCCAAACCGGAATCATAATGATCTCGCCGACATCAGTGGCCAACAACATGCTAAACGCGCATTAACGATTGCCGCAGCAGGAGGGCATAATCTCATCATGATTGGCCCGCCCGGTTCTGGTAAAACTATGTTAGCCAGTCGCTTGCCCGGCATAATGCCACCGATGAGCAAAAACGAAGCCATAGAAACAGCGGCCATAACATCGATTAGTGAGCAAGGTTTTCAGCAAGACCAGTGGGGGGTTCGCCCTTTTCGCACCCCCCATCACACCGCGTCCGGTGTGGCATTAGTGGGTGGAGGCGGCAACCCCAGACCAGGAGAAATATCTCTAGCGCATAATGGCGTATTATTCCTCGACGAGCTTCCCGAGTATGATCGCAAAGTACTAGAGGTATTGCGTGAACCCCTAGAAGCAGGGAAAATTATTATCTCCCGCGCAGCTCGTCAAGCTGAATTTCCCGCGTGTTTTCAACTCGTTGCCGCAATGAATCCGTGTCCCTGTGGTTATCTCGGCGATAGCAGCGGAAAATGTCATTGCACCAGTGAGCAAGTACAACGCTACCAAAATAAAATTTCAGGGCCATTATTAGACCGCATTGATATGCACATTGAAGTGACGCGAGTGCCTTTGCAAAAACTTAAAAACAACGCTAATAACACTTCAGCCGCAGTGGAAACCAGTCAACAGGTTGCACTTAAAGTTCAGCAAGCACATACCCTTCAATTACAACGCCAGCAAACATGCAATGCCCAGATGAGCACTAATATGATCAAAACCTACTGCGCACTAAGTGTCAAAGATGAAGGATTTTTGACCATGGCAATTGATCGATTAAATTTGTCATTCCGTGCCTACCATAAAATATTAAAGGTTGCCCGAACCATTGCCGATCTTGCCAACACCGAACAAATTCAAAGCAAACACCTGACCGAAGCAATGTCTTATCGAAAACTGGATAAAGCATAAATTCAGCGCCGGAATAGCGACTAACGAACACCTGTAATGATTGAAAATCCGACATCCTACGGCATCTATATTGCTCTTCATACGCACTAATTTATAAGATTAATCACATGTTTAAATGTCCCGTTTGCAAGCAAACACTCAACCAAGAAGAATCACGTTTTATCTGTGATCAAGCCCATTCTTTTGACAAGGCTAAAGAAGGCTATGTCAATCTGCTATTAGTGCAAAACAAAAAGTCGCTGAATCCAGGCGATGAAAAAGGTATGGTCGTCAGTCGGCGAGACTTTCTCAGCAAGGGGTTCTACGATGTATTAGTCAAGACATTGCAACAGCAGCTTTGTGGTTTGGCATCCCATCAAAAGCAACTTTCAATGCTCGATATCGGTTGTGGTGAAGGTTACTACTTACGCAATATCACTGAACAACTACGCAAGACCGGGATTATCGAACGCGTTAACGCCACGGGAATAGACATCTCAAAACCCGCGATTCAACAAGCCGCTAAGCAAGATAATAGCAACACCCAATACCTGGTAGGGAGTAGCCATGATTTACCCATTGAAAATCAAAGCCAGGATTTAGTACTGAACATATTCGCCCCATTAGATATACAAGAAACACTAAGGGTATTACAGCCTGGTGGTTTACTCGTCAAAATTGTACCCGGCCCCAAACACCTATTTGGCTTAAAGCAGCATATCTATCAAACACCGTGTTATCACGAGGAAGACGAAGCCGTGCCAACCGGATTCAGTATCGAGTCTTGTAAATTGGTGAAAGGGCATTTAAGCCTTGAAAACTCAATCGATATCAAAAACCTGCTCGCAATGACGCCTTATTACTGGAATATCAGCCAAACAACATCCGCTCAAATCAACCGCTTGCAGCAATTGGAAACAGCGATAGAGTTCTTCATAAATATTTATAAAAAACAACAGCTCACGTAAATATTGCGCATCCAATAACAAGCCCGCGACAGAACGGCGTAGATTGTCTAAAATGCGCATCCAAATTGATTGTAGTCATTTTTACCATTGGCTACACAATAGATGAATTTCACCTGAGTAAACCCATGCCCGAATTAAATAAACGTCAAAAAGCCGCAGCCCAATACATAGATGGGCCATTATTAGTTCTTGCCGGAGCAGGCAGTGGAAAAACCCGCGTAATCACGCATAAAATTTCCTACCTCATCAAAGAATGTGGTTACAAGGCTATTAATATCGCCGCCGTCACCTTTACCAATAAAGCCGCTAAAGAAATGAAACACCGTGTTGGTGAAATGCTTTCCGGCAAAGAATCCTATGGCCTAAAAGTATCCACATTTCACACCTTAGGTCTTAATCTATTAAAGCGGGAATATAAGCAAGCGGATTTACGACAAGGCTTTTCGATTGCAGATACCTCCGATGTGCAATCCATTATAAAAGACCTGTTGTCCTCGCTAGGCGGCGATGACATGGATATCGTCAAGCAAATTCAATGGAAAATATCGGCATGGAAAAATGATTTTATTTTTCCACAGCAAGCAATGGCGACGGCCGAAGAACCTCAAGAAAAACTCGCCGCTGGAGTCTACGAGCAATATCAAAAAACACTGCGTACTTATAATTTCGTAGACTTCGATGACTTAATTTTATTACCTGTTGCCATTCTTAAAGATAACCCAGGCATACTCGAACGCTGGCAAAATAAATTGCGTTATCTATTAGTTGACGAATGCCAAGATACCAATCAATGTCAATACGACTTTATCAAGCTATTAATCGGTCAACGTGGCTGCTTAACCGTGGTGGGCGATGATGATCAATCAATTTACGCCTGGCGCGGCGCAAGGCCCGAAAATTTAGCGACGCTTGATCAAGATTTTCCAGGCCTGAAAGTTATCAAGCTCGAGCAAAACTACCGCTCGATGTTGCGCATACTCAATACTGCCAATGTATTAATCGCCAACAATCTGCATCAATACGAAAAAAAACTTTGGAGTGAGTTAGGACACGGCGATCCTATTCGCATTATTCGTTGCAGAAATGAAGAACATGAAGCCGAGCAAGTTGTCAACGAATTGCTCGCTCATAAATTCAGAAACAGAACAGACTTTCGAGACTATGCAGTTCTATATCGCAGCAACTACCAATCGCGACTTATCGAAAAAATATTTCGAGAACATCGTGTGCCTTATTTTATGAGCGGTGGAACTTCATTTTTCGATGCCGCAGAAATCAAAGACATTATGGGCTATCTGCGGATATTGGGTAATCCTGATGACGACATGGCTTTTTTAAGAGTCATAAACACACCACGCAGAGAAATCGGCAATGCGACGATTGAAAAACTAGCGAATTATGCAAAGCAAAGAAACACCAGTCTTTACCATGCAAGCAGGGAAATGGGCTTGCAACAAGCACTGCCTGAAAAAGCCTATAAAAATATTATTCAGTTTACTGAATGGCTTTCCCGTGTTCGTGAGCATGCAGAAAGCATCGACATACCCACCGCACTCGGTGAAATGATTATTGATATCCGTTATGAAGAATGGTTAAAAGACACTTGTGCCGATTTACGCAGTGCTGAAAAACGCATGGAAAACGTCAACGAACTCATCGACTGGATCGGTAATATTCAAAAAAACGACGACAATAATGGTGATAAAAAAAGCTTATCCGAACTCGTCAACCATCTTGCACTCATCAACATGCTCGAAAAACAAGGCGAAGAAAACGAAGCCGATAGTGTCAGCATGATGACCTTACACGGCGTCAAAGGTTTAGAATTTCCTCATGTATACATCATCGGCATGGAAGAAGAAATACTTCCGCATAAAAACAGTATGAGCGAAGAAGGCCTAGAAGAAGAGCGACGCCTCGCCTACGTTGGCATTACCCGCGCCCAACGCACTCTCACCTTCACCTACGCCGCAAGACGGCGGAAATACGGTGAAATCATCGAATGCGAGCCTAGCCGTTTTTTAAACGAACTGCCTGAAGAAGATGTCGAATGGCGAGGCCGCAGCGCCGACAGAAATCCTGAAGAAGAAAAAGAACGTGGACAAGCACATCTGGCAAACTTAAAGGGCTTGCTAGAGTGACAGCTGTGTTATTTGGGTGTAGGTTAATTCCGACGTATAATTTCATTTCAGTTTCCTTGGGTTTTTGAATGCTACAATATTGAGTTTAGTTGACAGACATCGAACTTGAGGAGACTGGCTATAGGGTTATTAGACTCGATATATTTATCAAAATTATATCGAGTCTGACCCTGTTTTATTCTATTGATTACATGGTGGGGTTTTTGTGTCAAACGAAGTATTTTCAATTCAATTAGCGGTGAGAGATTATGAATGTGATATTCAAGGTATCGTTAATAATGCAGTTTATCAAAATTATTTGGAACATGCGCGCCACGAGTTTTTGAAACAAGCGGGTGTCGATTTCGCAGAATATGCCAAAAAGGGTATTCACCTTGTTGTTGTGCGCGCCGAGCTTGACTATAAATCACCCCTGAAAAGTGGCGACACGTTTATTGTTGACTTGAAACTTGAGCGTGAATCCAAAGTTAGATTTGCATTTTATCAAAATGTTTTACGCATTGCAGATAATCGCGTGATGGTTAAAGGAAAAATTATTGGTACTGCTTTAAACCAAAGAGGTAGGCCAGAAATTCCCGCTGCATTAAATAGGATTATCGAAGACCGCTAAAATCATTTCAGCTGAATCAATGTTGTCGTTTTTTATGACCTCGCTGATGGTTTGCTCATAATTTCTTTTTCGGCTTAAAATTTGGATTTTAGCGTCACACCCGGTATGATTCCGTTTTCGACGATAACTTCTTTTGGGAGACACCTCTTTAATGAGGGGCCGAAGGCGCAACTTACCCGGAATCGCTCAGGCAAAAGGGACTATAAGAGGAAACACACAGCTCAGTGTGACGTCGACTCTGGAGAGAGATGCTTCGAAAGCATCCACCGAAGGGGAGGAATGCTTACACCGCATTCTAAACTCTCAGGTACGCGGACAGAGGGGTACGAAAAACTTTAACTTACTGTTTTACGTACTTAAACTAGGATGCGAAGCGCTATGGGTAAACACACTCCGTTATACCAAAACCACGTAAACATGAGCGGCAAAATGGTCGATTTTGCAGGCTGGGACATGCCCATCCATTACGGCTCTCAAATCGAAGAACACCACCACGTACGCAAAGATGCTGGCATGTTTGACGTTTCTCACATGACGGTTATCGACATGCGCGGCCCGCAGGTTAGAACATTTCTAAAGCAGCTTCTCGCTAATAACGTCGATAAACTAAGCACCCCTGGCAAGGCGTTATATAGTTGCATGCTCAATGAAAATGGCTGCGTTATCGACGATTTGATCACCTACCACATGGCTGACGATTGGTTCCGCACGGTGGTCAATGCGAGCACCAGGGATAAGGATCTTGCGTGGATTACCCGGCATGCCCAACCATTTGACGTGCAAGTTGAGGTGCAAGACCTGCTTGCAATGATTGCCGTTCAAGGCCCCTGCGCACGCGATAAAGCATTAAGTGTTATGGATAAAACCTTGCGTGAAAAGGCGCAAGCGCTGCAGCCTTTTTTTGCAGTTTCCCACGCAGATTTTTTCGTAGCACGTACCGGCTATACGGGTGAAGATGGATTTGAAATACTATTACCAGCAGCGGCCGCCCCCGCATTCTGGGACAAACTAGCTAACGCGGGTGTCAAGCCCTGTGGACTCGGCTCTCGAGACACCTTAAGACTCGAAGCAGGTATGAGTTTATACGGCACTGATATGGATGAAAATATTTCTCCATTAGAAGCCGGACTCTCATGGACTATTGCATGGGAACCTGAAAATAGAAATTTTATAGGTCGAGAAGCACTTGCAAATTTTAAAAATTCGACTAAATATAAATTCGTCGGATTGATACTTGAAGGCAAGGGCGTCTTGCGCAACCATCAAAAAGTGCTGATGGAAGGCATCGGCGAAGGTGAAATCACCAGTGGAACATTTTCACCTACGCTCGGACATGCCATAGCGCTAGCACGAGTACCCAAAAAAACCGGCAAGAACTGCTTGGTAGAAATTAGAAACAAGCGAGTACCCGCTCGCGTAGTTAAGCCTGTATTTGTACGCAATGGTAAATCTTGCATTGACTGATTGTATAATCCGCACTAAATCTTAGAAAACACTATAAACGAGGACAACACCATGAGCACCATTCCTTCTGGCTTAAAGTATACACAATCACACGAATGGATTGAGTTAGCTGATGACGATACCGCAACGATTGGCATCACTGATCACGCACAAAGCCTATTAGGCGATCTTGTGTATGTGGAAATTCCGGATGTCGGTCAAGACGTGGCAGCAGCGGAGGCTTGTGCTGTGGTTGAATCCGTCAAAGCCGCTTCAGATATATACTCCCCTTTTAGCGGTGAAGTACTAGAAGCAAACGAAGAGCTGGCAGACACCCCCGAGTTAATTAACACCGACCCCTACGACGCTGGCTGGATTTTCAAGGTGAGGTACCACAATAAAGCAGACTTGGATGAACTTATGGACGCTGATGCTTATGCAGAATTTGCGGCAAAGGAAGACCATTAATTAGCTCGGGAAAGCTACGCAATCAGACTTGTTCGCAGTAGGTCAGTCTGTTCTCGGGCAAGTCCCTAGTAAAGCACATCTCAACTTTTGTATTGCCATATCGCACCACGGCTTGCCTATTGTAGGCCCGGCAAACCGATCATTATCCGCGATTGTTAAACAGCACTTCGATTGATCTATGCACCCTGTAACGTGCATAGATCTCATAAAGTACCTTAAAGTTAATTATTGATAGAGTATATAAAAATGCCATTCATCCCGCACACTGATTATGAAGTCAAAGAAATGCTCAACGCTATCGGCGCAGATAATATTGAAGAATTGTTTGATGAAATTCCTGCTGAGTTGAAAATTTCAGAACTCAAAAATATACCATCACAACTGACCGAGATGGAAATATCTCGATTAATGCACGAGCGTGCCAATCAAGATAACACCCCCATTTGTTTTGCCGGTGGCGGTGCGTATGACCATCACATTCCTGCTGCTGTATGGGAGATAGCAACACGAGGTGAGTTTTATAGTGCATATACGCCGTATCAAGCGGAAGCGAGTCAAGGCAGCTTGCAAGTCATTTATGAATACCAGTCCATGATCGCAAACTTAACGAGCTTAGATGCTTCTAATGCTTCGCTCTACGATGGTGCTTCTGCATTAGCTGAAGCCACATTAATGGCGGTTCGTGCGAATAGAAAGTCTAAATCCAAACGAATTTTGGTTCCCCGCACGGTAAACCCTGTTTATCGCAAAGTTACCCATACCCTGGTGAAAAACCAGGGCATAAAACTCGAAGAACTCAACTTTGATCTCCAGCAAGGCCTGATCGATATGGCTAGCTTGCCTGCTGAACCTGGTGACATTACAGCGGTTGTTATTCCTCTACCGAATTATTTTGGCGTCCTAGAAAATGTAGACGAACTCACCGACTGGGCGCACAAACACGGCGCATTAGTTATCGCCGTTGTTAATCCCATAAGTCTGTCAATATTAACACCACCGGGAGAGTGGGGCGAAAAAGGGGCAGATATTGCTTGTGGCGAAGGTCAGCCTCTAGGAATTCCGATGTCATCTGGCGGACCTTATTTTGGTTTCTTAACCTGCAAACAAGCACTGGTTCGGCAAATGCCAGGACGTATCGTTGGACGCACACTAGACCTTGATGGCAAACCCGGCTTTACCTTGACCTTGCAAGCGCGGGAGCAACATATTCGACGCTCGAAAGCCACGTCCAATATCTGTACTAATCAAGGCTTAATGGTAACCGCTGCAACTATTTATATGGCCATCATGGGACCCGATGGATTAGAAAAAACAGCGATCGCTAGTCACGGAAATAACAAAAAAATGCTCGAAAAATTGACGAGTAAAAAATCAATAACTCGCACATTTAATCAAAGTTTTTTTCATGAGTCTGTCATTAACATCGCAGCCGACAATGCTAGTGTATTAAAAAAGCTTGCTGCAAATAATATTGTTGGCGGGATTAATCTTAAATCAGATTATCCAGAACTTGGCGATGCTATACTGGTATGCGCTACCGAAAAAAGAACAGTAAAGGAGATAGATTTTTTCACTGAGCAACTCGCTACAGCGATAGCGAGCTAAATCTAAACCCTAGTCGAAAAAAACTCTGGCAACTTAACGAATCAATAAGCGAACAGAACATGATCATATATGAACTAGCCGTTAAAGGGCGAATCAACAAGGCGCAAAATATATCAACGACCGATACTCTTAATGATATCCCCCAAAAATTACGCAGAAAAAAACGGGCATATCTACCCGAGGTCTCAGAGTTACAAGCGGTTCGGCACTATACCCAGCTTTCACAAAAAAACTTTTCAATTGATACGCATTTTTATCCGCTAGGCTCATGCACGATGAAATACAATCCGCGTGCGTGTAATTCACTCGCGATGTTGCCAGGGTTTTTAGCACGCCACCCTCAGTCGGATGATTCACTCGGGCAAGGTTTTCTTGCATGCATGCATGAATTACAAGACATGCTAAAAGAAGTTACCGGTATGCAAGCCGTCTCCCTTGCGCCAATGGCTGGTGCACAAGGAGAGTTTGCAGGTATTGCAATGATCCGCGCCTATCATGATGCACGCAATGATACCGCTAGAAATGAAATCCTCATTCCCGATGCCGCTCATGGAACCAATCCTGCGACTGCCGTTATGTGCGGTTACCGGGTCAAGGAAATAGCGACTGATAAAAATGGCGATGTTGATTTTGATGCCTTGAAAGCAGCAGTAGGCCCACAGACTGCGGGACTCATGTTAACCAATCCTTCAACGCTTGGTGTTTTTGAACGCCGCATCAAAGAAATTGCAGCGCTGGTACATGCCGCAGGTGGCCTACTGTATTACGATGGTGCGAATTTAAACGCCATCTTAGGCAAGGTTCGCCCTGGCGATATGGGATTTGATGTTATTCATATGAATTTGCATAAAACTTTCTCTACACCTCATGGCGGAGGTGGCCCAGGTTCCGGCCCGGTTGGGGTAAACGAACGTTTGCTGCCTTACTTGCCCATCCCTGTTGTGGGCAAGAAAGGGGATACCTATAGAATCTTTGATGAGCATGATATTCCACAAACCATGGGGCGATTGTCTGCATTTGCAGGCAATGCTGGAATTTTGTTACGCGCTTATATATATGCGCGAATGCTCGGTAAAGAAGGCATGGTACGCATCGCCGAATATTCCACCTTAAACGCCAACTATTTAATGAAAATGCTGGAACAAGCCGGGTTCGAGCTTGCATTTTCTAACCGTCGCGCCACCCATGAATTTATCGTGACCCTTAAAAAGCAAGCCAAAGAATTAAATGTCACAACCTTGGATTTTGCTAAGCGTTTACTGGATTTAGGCTACCATGCTCCAACAACCTATTTTCCATTACTGGTTCCTGAGTGCTTACTCATTGAACCAACCGAAACTGAAACCAAGGATGTCTTGGATGCTTTTGTTGCAGCCATGACTACGATTAAAAAAGAAGCTGAGCAAAATCCTGACAAAGTAACCCAGGCACCAGAGACCATGCCGGTTCGTCGCTTAGATGAAGTAAGAGCCGCAAAACAATTGGATTTACGATGGCCAGCCAAAGAAAATAATGCCTGATAATAACCGTGGATTATTGCGATTCATTGACGCCGCAGGCTACTCTTGGAAAGGCTTAAAGGCTGCGTATAAAAATGAAGAGGCTTTTCGCCAAGAGCTTATTCTTTTTTGTATTCTCGTGCCTTTAGGTCTATTGTTAGGCAACTCTGGGGTAGAAAAAGCATTGTTAGTCGGTAGTTTGTTGCTCGTTTTAATCGTAGAATTACTTAACTCTGCGGTTGAAGCAGTCGTTGATCGAATAGGCATGGAGCAACACGAGTTATCCGGTCGCGCAAAAGACATTGGGTCAGCGGCTGTTGCTTTGTCGATGGTTTTAGTCGCTGCAACCTGGGGTTTAGTTTTATTTATTTAAAGCTTATGATTTAAACCTTTGGTGAAAATTATAAGCTTTTACAACCAACTCATATAGGATAATTATGACTGCACTCATTTGTGGATCTTACGCTTTTGATACTGTAATGGTATTTCCCGATCAATTTAAAAAACATATTCTTGCCGATAAAACACATATGATTAATGTCTCATTTTTGGTTCCCGAAATGCGTAAAGAGTTCGGTGGCTGCGCGGGCAATATTGCTTATAATCTTAATTTAATCGGCGGAAATCCATTGCCAATGGCGACTGTTGGTAAAGATTTTGGAACTTACGCACAATGGATGGAGAAGTGTGGCATTAGCACAACTCATATCAAAATAATCGAAAATGCCTATACTGGACAAGCTTTCATTACGACCGATTTGGATGACAATCAAATTACCGCATTTCATCCAGGTGCTATGGGTTCAGCGCATGAAAATAAAGTTTCGGATGCCAAAAATATTGAGATAGGTATCATTTCCCCGGATGGTCGTGACGGCATGATTGAACATGCGCGACAATTCAAAGAAGCTAATATTCCATTTATCTTTGATCCAGGCCAAGGCTTGCCGATGTTTGACGGTAACGATTTAAAAACATTTATCGATCAAGCAACGTGGGTAACTGTTAACGATTACGAAGCTGAAATGCTACAACAGCGTACAGGTTTAACACCTCATGAAATTGCGGAACGCGTAGATGCTTATATTGTAACGCTAGGTGGAGAAGGCTCGCATATTTACACCACCAAACATCGCTATGAAATTCCTGCGGCAGATACCAGTGAATTAAGTGATCCCACGGGCTGTGGTGATGCATATAGGGCGGGTATCCTTTTTGGTCTCAGCAATGATTTAGACTGGGAAACAACGGGCAGAATCGCTTCTTTATGTGGCGCAATTAAAATAGAAACACATGGCCCGCAAAACCATTCTTACAGCAAAGCAGAATTTGCTGCGCGTTATGAAAAAACCTTTGGCAAAAAACTACATGCCATTGCTTAATTTTATTGTGGGACCTTTGTACTAACAAAACTAAAAGCATCAGTGACGCCAAGTCAAGCTGATGCTTTTGGCTTTCTGGTCGGTATGCGGCGCTTACAATATCATAGGGCCAAACCGAGAAGTTATTGCATGCCCATCCCTAAGCTGGTAGGAGATAGAGAGAGTCTAAATCCTATGGTTTCAAATAGTTATTACTGAATCAATATGAATAAAGCTGTATCGCCTCTAATGAGGTTTATAAGCGTGCCTTTGCGGCTGCGTACAAGCGCCTTTTTAAATTCATGAAAGTTGCGAACCTTGATTCGATTTACTGACATAATAAAATCATTTTTCTTTAATCCTGCGGCTTCGGCCGCAGAACCGCGCTCAAGAGAATGCACATAAATTCCTGAAGAACCATCAATCATATTTCCGACATCTTCAGCTAAAGCAAATACAGCTCCTGTAAATAATTTTGAAATTTTCTCTCCTTCCATTTTTATTTCTTCTTGCGCAGTAACAACGGCGATAACTGTTTTTTTCTTGCTATTGCGTACAATTTGCATGCTGATATTTTGACCGGCTCGGAGTAGACCAATATAGTTTCGCAGATCGGAGGAATTGCTGACTTGCTTGCCATTAATACCGATAATGATATCTCCAGGTTTCAGTCCTGCTTTTTGCGCTGGCGAGTCTTCTGCTATTTGCGAAATAACCGCTCCCTCACGTTGTGCCATACCAAACGCTGTAGCGAGCTCAGGCGTTAAATCCTGAACATAAACGCCTAGCCGACCACGTTTTACTTCTCCGAATTCAATTAATTGCAACATGACTTCTTCCGCCATATTAATAGGGATAGCAAAACCAATTCCTACATTTCCGCCATTTGCACCACCCGGCGAAATAATCGCAGTATTTATTCCAACTAATTGACCGCGCAAATTAACCAACGCTCCCCCAGAATTTCCTGGATTTATAGAAGCATCGGTTTGGATAAAATCTTCATAGCCTTCGATTCCTAAACCTGATCGACCTAGCGCACTGATAATTCCTGAAGTGACTGTTTGCCCAAGACCAAATGGATTGCCAATAGCAATAGCAAAATCACCGACCCGTAATTTATTCGAATCAGCAAACTCCAATTGCGATAGATTTTTTGCATCGACTTGAATAACGGCAACATCGGTATCGCGATCCGCACCGATAAGCTTTGCATTGAGTTTTCGCTTATCACGCAAGGTAACGGTTATCTCATCAGCTTTATCGATGACGTGACTATTGGTCAGGATAAACCCTCGTTTTGCATCAACTACTACGCCCGAACCTAGGCTTTGAGTGACGCGTTCGCGAGAACGTCGAGGTACATCAAAAAATCGCCGAAAAAAGGGGTCGCGTAACAAGGGACTATCTTGCACCGTAACACGACCCCGAGTAGATATATTGACAACAGCAGGGGTAACGTTATCTAACATGGGTGCTAACGAAGGTGCTTCCCCGTCAATCTGACTCAGTGCTGATAATGAAAGGCCCGCAAAAACGGAGCCTCCTATTGACACTCCCAGCAATACCAGCGCTATAAAAACTAATCTATTTTTCCATTCCTGCATCTAAACCCTACGCCCCTCTCAATTTCGATTAACTTTTAATCGCTGTTTTTCTGATTTTCACCACGCAGCTTTTGGAATGCTGACTTGTTAACACCATTTGACCCTTGAGTCGTGATGTCGTCAACATCTGCTGCTTATTTAAAAAGCTAAATATTCAATCAGGGCGTTTATTAGATTTTCAAGGGTTAGGCTTACAGCCCGCAATTCATGCGCTATTGAAGCTAAAACGCATATTTTTTGCTCGCTTGTCAAACACTATATATAGTGTTTAATGATATCTGCAATAGCATTTAATTCTAATCTAGGCATAATATGCGTAAACAATATAACTAATTGTTTTTAATGCAATATTATATTTTTTACTCATTCCTTGACAGATTAGCTAACGCCGCATATCCTTTAAGCACAAACACAATATGTTGTGGCTGCATAAATACGATAAAACAAGCATGCAGCAAAACGGGAAATGAGAGAAAACCCAATAAACAACTTGTTGTTATTAATGAAGGATATGAAATGTCACCTACGAATTCAGTCAGTAACACCCTCCTAAAAGCAGTGCCCAATTCAGTTGGTGAAATTAAGCTGCAACCGACCTCAAGCGATATTTGGGAAAAAAAGTATCGCTTAACAAACAAGCTCGGCCAAGCAGTCGATGCGAATATAGACGCTACCTATGCACGTGTCGCCAAAGCATTGGCAGAAGTTGAATCTACCCCGTCAAAACGTAAAGAATGGGAAGAGAAATTTCTATGGGCATTAAAACACGGTGCTATTCCAGCCGGTCGAATTATCTCAAATGCGGGTGCTTATAAGTACAAGCCTGCAACATCAACGATTAATTGCACGGTATCAGGCAATGTTAGCGACTCAATGGATGACATACTGCGCAAAGTACACGAAGCAGGATTAACGCTGAAAGCTGGCTGCGGCATTGGCTATGAATTTTCTACGCTACGCCCTAAAGGTGCATATGTGTCAGGCGCAGGAGCCTATACATCAGGCCCTTTGTCGTTCATGGATATTTTTGACAAAATGTGCTTTACCGTTTCGTCCGCTGGCGGTCGACGTGGTGCCCAAATGGCGACATTTGATATAGGCCACCCTGATGTTATGGATTTCATTCGCGCTAAAAGAGAAGATGGTCGATTACGCCAATTTAACTTATCATTATTGATTACCGAAGATTTTATGGAAGCCGTGAAAAATGATAAGGATTGGCATTTATCTTTTCCCGTTAATCAAAAAGAAATAAAAACAGAAAACATTCGCTTAAATGATGCTGAAAAAATAGTGTGGCGCGAATGGCCTGTTGATAACGGCTATATTACTAATGACAGCGGCTTAGTCGCCTGTAAAATTTATCGTACCATAAAGGCACGGCGCTTATGGGATATGATCATGACATCAACCTATGACTTTGCGGAACCTGGGTTTATCCTCATCGACAAAGTTAATAAGATGAATAACAATTGGTTCTGCGAAGATATCCGAGCAACAAATCCATGTGGCGAACAACCCCTCCCGCCTTATGGATCTTGCTTGCTTGGTTCGATTAATCTCACCAAGTTTGTGCGCCAACCCTTTACTAACGATGCTTTTTTTGACTGGGATGAATATCGCAAAACCGTCAATATATTCACTCGCATGTTAGATAATGTGGTTGAAATAAATGGTCTTCCATTGAGTGGTCAACGTGACGAAATATTAAATAAACGCCGACATGGCATGGGCTATCTTGGCCTAGGTTCTACGCTAACCATGATGGAAATGGAATACGGCGCATCTGCATCCCTTGAGTTTACGGATCAAGTGACCAAGGAACTCGCGATTGAAGGCTGGCGCGCCGCTCTCGACTTAGCTAAAGAAAAAGGTGCGGCACCAGTCATGCTCGAAATGTTCGAGCTTACGCCTAAAATGATTCATCAACGACCTCAAATTCTTGATGATGGCTATAAAGTGGGCGACAAAGTTCCTGGTCGAATACTGCATGCAAAGTATAGCGACTACATGCAGCGCATTGCTGAAGTCGAACCGGAACTCGTTGCAGAACTTGCTGACATTGGCGCACGTTTTACCCATCATAGCTCAATCGCACCAACCGGAACTATTTCACTCTCATTAGCCAATAATGCAAGCAATGGTATTGAGCCTAGTTTCGCACACCAATATTCGCGCAATGTTATTCGCGAAGGGAAGAAGAGCAAGGAAAAAGTCGATGTTTATTCGTTCGAGCTATTAGCTTATCGAGAAATGATCAATCCAGAAGCCGCTCCTTATTCAGACGATGAAAAAGCAAAGCTACCTGATTATTTCATTACGGCTGATGATATCTCTCCAAGCGCACATGTTGATATTCAAGCTGCTGCACAAAAATGGATTGATTCATCGATTTCTAAAACGGCTAATGTTCCCACTGATTTCGAGTACAATAGCTTTAAAGATATTTATCTTTATGCTTACGAGCAAGGTCTTAAAGGCTGTACCACTTTTCGTTTTAATCCCGAAGCTTTTCAAGGTGTTCTCGTAAAAGAAAATGATCTTGAAAATACGACCTATCGCTTTACCTTAGAAGACGGAAGCAGCATCGAAGTTAAAGGCAATGAAGAAGTTGAGTATGATGGTGAAACGCATACTGCCGCTAATTTATATGACGCGCTTAAAGAAGGCTATTACGGAAAGCATTAGCTTATAAAATACTTAAAGAGGTAGAAAAATGGCCGTTCAAATCAGCAAAAAAATTATTAATTACAAAGTAATTAACACTGAGCAAGAAAAACCGGTGGCAGATGTTCCGGTGGTAGAAGCAGAGCCAGTCGTAGAGCAAATGCATGAAAAGCTGGCCCGACCAGAAATGCTTTTTGGTTCAACGTATAAATTAAAAACACCCTTATCAGAGCATTCACTTTATGTCACTGTTAACGATGTTATTTTAAACCATGGTACAAAACATGAGATACGAAGACCTTTTGAAATCTTCATTAACTCAAAAAACATGGATCATTTTCAATGGATAGTTGCGCTGACTCGGATTATTTCCGCGGTATTCCGCAAGGGCGGAGATTCTACGTTTTTAGTTGAGGAATTGAAAGCCGTCTTTGACCCACGCGGTGGTTATTTCAAAAAAGGCGGTAAATACATGCCATCCTTAGTTGCTGAGATTGGCGATATTATTGAAAGCCATATGAAAATGATTGGCCTGCTTGAAGATGACTCTCTTGACGATCACCAGAAGCAATTTATTGAAAAAAAAAGGCAGGAATACAACTCTACAAGCAACAGCAATAAAGAAAAAAATGTTACCTCAGATTTTCCCGCAAGCGCTCAGTTATGTGGGAAATGCAGCACTAAAGCCTTAATGAAAATGGATGGCTGCATGACATGCTTAAACTGCGGCGACTCTAAATGTGGATAAGGAATACGCTGAGCCATTATTGCGGTTTTTGCATAAGATTATCCACCCCTCAAGCAGTATAGAGCAACCGTCTTTACCGATGGTTTCTTCTTTCTTAATGGCTTCAGAGCAGGCTCAAAATAAACTGCCACTGTTGTTCAGTAACCGGCATAATCGATAAACGATTACCTTTGCGCACCAGCGGCATGTCCTCAATCATCGAGTGTGTTTTTAACTCCGCGAGTGAAATAGTTCGCTTGAATTTTTTCTTATATTTAACATCGACCATAAACCACCGAGGATTTTCTGCGCTGGCCTTGGGATCATAGTATTTCCCTTCAGGATTAAGCGCTGTATAATCAGGATAACTTTCCTTCACCACTTCCATAATGCCAACGATGCCGGGCAGGCCACAATTAGAATGATAGAAAAAAACTAAATCCTTTTTTTTCATATCATCGCGCATCATATTACGTGCCTGATAATTTCTAACACCATCCCAGTGATCGGTTTTATTCGGACACTGCTTTAAATGATCGATTCCAAAAACATCAGGTTCAGATTTCATTAGCCAATAATTCATATATTTCTCAATTTAAGGTTTACCATATTTATAAAGGCATTATTGGTAATAACGCCATCTAACGGTATATCCCAAACATCACCCGGCAAGTTTTCGATTTGTTGAAAATCATAGGCAACGCCTATTAATTTTGGATGCTTCCAGTATTTTCTACGGCTTAAAAAGCCAAACGTTTTATCATAAAACCCACCACCCATACCCAATCTATTACCCGCTAGATCAAAAGCAACTAATGGCATTAACACTAAATCAAGAGAAGTTGCTGCTATATGCTTTCGTCGAGTCACTAATGGCTCAAAAATACCGAATTTTTTTTTAATCAACGTTGTTCGGTGATTAAACAATGCAAAACGCATCTGTGGATTTGCCGCAGAACATATCACCGGTAAATAGCAGCGTTTATTTTGTGCAAGAGCAGCATATAAGGCTTTTTGTAAACTTATCTCACCATCATTTGATAGGTAAAAGGCGATACGAGTGCTCTTTTTAAAAAAAAGCTGCCTAGTTAGCAAGGAACACATTTGCTCTGAAAGCTTATTCCTAAGAAGAGTGGGGAGTTGTCGTCTTTTGTTTCTTAAATGATGCCGTATTTTTTTTTTGGTATTCACGAATAAGGGCACTGAGTTAAAGGAAGTGATGTTCTCCGCCATTACCGTGTCCCCCCGACCTCTCGAACCCTAAGGATTCAAGTGGGAACGACGACTGCCATATAAGGCTTTCCGTCAAGCGGACATGCACACAACGACAGAATTTAGTCCCCAAGGCGAAATTTATCGGCTCAAGAAATAACTGAAGGTTATACGCATAACGCAGAGAACATCGAAAACAATTCTACACTGGAAGTTGCATGTTTTCATCTAATGCAACATCAATTTTTTCCCGAATTCCTTTTAATCGAGTTTCAACAAAGTCAGCCGTTTCTTTTTCTTGCTCGTGTCTTTGCACGAGATCATGTGCTATGTTCAATGCTGACAATACTGCAATACTCTCTGTACTTGCAATTTTACCGGTTTCTTTAATCTCTTGCATTTTTCCATCAAGCACTCTTGCCGATTCAAGCAATGCTTGTTTTTCACTCTCGCGACAAGAAATACGATATTCCTTACCTAAAATTTGTACTGATACTCCGATTGACGTCATAACATCAAGCCTCTTGCTCCATTTCCCTTAGCCGCCCTAAAATAACTTCAACTTTTTGCTTGGCATTCTCATTCTTTTCCATGAGATCGACTCGTTCGCTTTTTAGCACAGATAACTCATTCCGGAACGTATGATTCTCCTCCCGCAATCGCTCCACAAGCTCAAGCAACTGGATTATTTTGGCTTCAGTCTGTTTAACTCCAAGGTCTTCCATATCAGAATTCTCTACCTTTTTAACAAAGATTCGTTTTTTTCATTTTGATACGCACTATTGGACAGTATATATTCCAATGCTAGCATGTAAAAAAGCAATTCACAAAAATCTACATCCTCACTGCTAGAGTAGGTAATGCTTTAAGAACCAGGCGTCAACATCATTGAACTCAATAAGCGTATTACAAATTTGGACGTTATTTACCTAAAATTGGAAGATTTTTTGCAGTAATAAGCTCTGCTGGGCTACGAATGAAATTATCATATTGAATGCAAGCGCTCTTATTAAGCCATGCTAAAATAGACCAAAGCCCAATAATCGATGATTCTTCAAGGTGAGTTTACAATACATTGATTTACAAACCGCCGAAGATAAGGTTTTCGTCATTAACATTTAGAGAAACATGAATGAACCAAGAGAAAGAACTCGCATTTGACGAGATCGATCGTTGTCTGGAAAAAGTAGATGCCGATGTAGAAGCCGCTGAAGCCCATGGGACATTATGCGGCATCCTCTGCATTCATGGCCAAGGAGATATCAATCTCTGGCTAAGCCAAATTGTCGGTGATCAAGACCCACGTGATCTGCGGGTAAAAGAAGCCCAATCCGTATTAATGGACTTGCATGATGAGGCTGTAGAGCAACTAAATGATGGAAACTATGAATTACAATTATTACTTCGAGCCGATAGTGCGCCATTAGATGACCGAATTTATGACCTCACTCAGTGGTGCCAAGGTTTTCTCTTTGGGCTGGCAGCCGCAGGCATAAAAGACCTCAGCAGCTTACCAGAAGATGCTGAAGAAATAATGAACGATATCGTTGAAATATCAAAAGCAGGTTACGATTCAACACCAGGTGAGGAGGCAAACGAAGAAGCATATAGCGAAGTCGTAGAATATATTCGCTTAGGTGTTTTTATCATCTATAACCAATACAATATGGCTTTAAATGAAGCAGCAAGAACGACTATTCACTAACCTATGACAAAAACTGAATTTAAAAAACGCCGAACCCAGCTCTTAAAATCACTTAACCCAAACAGCATCGCCATACTTACTACGGCAACAGAAAAATTCAGAAACCGAGACGCCAATTATTTCTTTCGACCGGATAGTGATTTTTATTATCTCACGGGGTTTAAAGAACCCGAAGCTATTGCACTTTTTCTTCCCCAGAAGAACGGTGGAAAATTTATTTTATTCTGTCGTGAAAAAGACCTCTTACTGGAAACATGGAATGGACGACGCGCCGGGGTGGAGGGCGCAAAATCAGAATATCAAGCTAACGAAGCCTACCCAATTAGTCAAATTGATGAGGTTCTGCCAGAACTCCTAGAAAATAAAACGGATATTTATTATACCCTGGGAGTCAATGAAGCATTCGACCAACGTGTACTCAGCGGGCTCAATAAAACCAAGGAAAAAACAAGAATGGGGATTGTCGCTCCAGACCGGTTTATCTCGCTTGATCCCATTATTCACGAAATGCGCTTACGTAAAAGCAGCGCTGAAATTGCTTGCATGCGCAAGGCTGCCCAGATTTCAGCAAAAGCTCACATTAAAGCTATGCAAGCCTGTCGCCCTGGCATTAAAGAATATGCCGTAGAAGCAGAATTAATTCATGGCTTCAAACAAGCAGGATGCCAATCAGCTTACAATACTATCGTTGGCGGTGGTGCTAACGGGTGTATTTTGCACTATGTAGAAAATAACGAAACATTGAATGACGGAGAGCTCTTACTCATTGATGCCGGTGCAGAATACGCGTATTACGCCGCTGATATCACCCGAACCTTGCCCATAAATGGCAAATTTACCCCTGAGCAAAAAGCGATTTATACGCTGGTGTTGAAAGCTCAGCTAGCAGCTATACGTTGTGTTAAACCTGGAAACCGCTGGAACCAACCTCACGATGCTGCTGTTCGAGTATTAACTAAAGGGCTGGTCGAGCTGGGTTTGCTAAAAGGTGATGTAAAACAGTTAATCAAGAATGAAAAATATCGTCTGTTTTATATGCATAAAACGGGACATTGGTTAGGTATGGATGTGCATGATGTAGGGGAATACAAAGTAAACGGAAAATGGCGCAGACTAGAACCCGGCATGGTATTAACCGTGGAGCCTGGCTTATATATTCCTCAAAACACCAAAGGCATTGCCAAAAAATGGCGTAATATAGGCGTCCGTATCGAAGATGATGTTTTAGTCACCAAAGAAGGCCATGAGGTGCTATCATCCGATGTACCTAAAACAATAGCTGAAATAGAATCACTAATGGCTAAAGCATTGCAATAAAAATGAACACACCTCTTGATACCGATGCAGATAATTTCGATGTACTTATTGTCGGCGGCGGCATGGTTGGCGCAAGCATGGCTTGCGCGCTAGGCAAGCAAAATCTTTCTGTAGGCGTCATTGAAGCATTCCCCTTACGCTCTCATTCCCAACCCAGCTACGATGCCCGCAGCATCGCATTGGCCTACGGTAGCCGCAGGATTTTAGAAGGTCTCGCAATATGGGATCTTTTTAAGTCCGATATTTCTGCGATTAAAAAGATTCATATTTCGGATCAAGGACATTTTGGAGTTACTCGTCTCGATAGCCAGCAAGTAGGTGTGAATGCGCTAGGATATGTGGTCGAAAATCGCGTTATCGGCTCGGCCTTGAATGAGAAACTGAGGCAATTCGAAAATATCCAACTCATTTGTCCTGCCAAGCTCATTGATCTTTTTATAAATGAAAATTTTGCAAGTATCACTATTGAGCAAGACCAGCAAAAGCGCACTCTTAAGAGCAAACTTATCATCGCTGCTGACGGCGCTAATTCTGCGGTGAGAAAACAACTAGCAATAGATTGTCATCATTGGGAATACGGTCAGACAGCGATTATCAGCACCGTCTCCCCGCGTAAACCCCATCATAATATTGCCTATGAGCGCTTCACATCATCCGGTCCGGTAGCCTTATTACCACTCAGCGAAAATCGCTGTTCATTGGTATTGACGGTGCGTGATGAAAATAAAGAAGAAATACTCGCTTTAAACGATGCACAATTTCTCTCTCATCTGGAACAACGTTTTGGTTATCGCTTGGGAGGCTTTCACAAAACCGCTAAAAGATCTGCTTATCCGCTCACCATGATGCGTGCTAAAGAGCATATTAGAAAACGTGTGGTATTCATCGGCAATGCTGCCCACACCGTACATCCCATCGCTGGACAAGGATTTAATCTAGGAATACGTGACGTATCCCAGCTGGCTGAGACCCTGATCCTTAATCACCGTGCGCATAAAGACCTTGGTTGCTTAGGTGTTTTAAAGCAATACGAAAAACGCCGCAAACCCGATCAAATAAAAGTCGCCGCAATTACCGATACACTAGCACGTATCTTCTCGAATGAATTTGCGCCATTGGCACACGCAAGAAGCAGCGGTCTATTTTTAGCCGATATTATCCCGCCCCTCAAGCATCAAATTGCGCGCCAAGCGATGGGAGTTACCGGACGCTTGCCGCGATTATCCAGAGGGCTTTCGATTTGAAAAAAAAAACTAAAATGTCCAAAAAGAACAACAAGCTTCAGAATTATGACGTGGTGATTATTGGTGGAGGAATGGTCGGCGCGTCACAAGCTGCTGCGCTTGCGCACCTCCCAATACAAATCTGTGTGGTTGATGCTGGACCTGGGAAATCCCATTGGTCACCTGAGGTTTACGATCTCAGAGTAAGCGCGATAACCAGAGCCTCACAAAATGTGTTTATCAATACGGGTGTTTGGCAAGGCATAGAGAATAGGCGTGTGCAACCGTATGAAGAAATGCATGTATGGGATGCCACCGGCGACGGCAGCATAGACTTCTATGCAGAAGATATCGGTGAACCCAACCTTGGCCATATTATCGAAAACAGCGTTATTGTCGGTGCCTTGCTGGATGTTTTAAAACAACATGACAATGTTAACTATCTCAGCCACAGCAAGCCCACGGCTCTCGAAGTATCTGATACTTCCGTTCAAGTTTCCTTGGATTCAGGACAAACTCTAGATGCTAAACTTATCATCGGCGCAGATGGTGCAAGATCGTGGGTGCGCGAGCAACTTAAAATAGAAACAGAAGGCTGGTCTTATGGTCAAAAAGGACTGGTTACAACGGTGAAAATGTCTGCTGAAAAAACACCGGGTGCCTGGCAGCGCTTCCTACCATCAGGGCCTTTAGCGTTTTTACCCGTTTCATCAGATGAGTATTCCATTGTTTGGACGACCGCTGAAGCAGCAGCGGATCATCTGCTTACATTAGATGACGCCGCATTTATCGCCGCACTCAACGAAGCACTTGGCTCCAGCGAAATAGGCGAAGTCATTAATGTAGCACAACGCGCTGCTTTTCCATTACGACTGCAACACAGCAAAACCTATTGCAAATCAAGAGTCGTTTTAGTGGGTGATGCTGCGCATACTATCCACCCATTAGCCGGGCAGGGGGTTAATCTTGGCTTAATGGATGTCGCAGATCTTACCCAAATCCTTGAGCGTGCTCATAGTAAACACCAAGACATCGGTGTTTATAGCCTGCTTAGAAAATATGAAAGAAAACGTAAAGGTCGGAATTTATTAACGATGTTTTCAATGGATGGTTTTAAACGACTTTTCTGTAATACCGATCAACCCTGGGTTGCTATACGAAATTCAGGACTCTCATTAACCCATAAATTAAATCCCTTAAAAAACAAGATTATTCGACAAGCAATGGGTCTTACCGATGATTTTCCGAAATTAACTAAAAATCCTGAGTAAGGGACTATCGCGATTCATTTCTGCTTAATTTTAACCGAGTAAAGTGCTATTGTTGAAACCATCAAGGATTAATGCCCACTAACAATCTTGGTTGTTGCTGGCTTTCATCTAGCTCACCCTTGTGATTTTAACAGACTGACCGAGCTTTAAAATGCTCCCATATCCCAACCTACTTAGCGAGGGCATAATGAGACAAACACACTTTCTACTATTATTCGCATTGGCAACACTCTCAGGATGTGGGGCAGGGCAGATTAATACGGGCCCAGAACTGGCCGTTTTTGAAGTATTAGCTCCCTCAAATACCCAAACTGCCGATGGAATCGATCGCGTTTTTGTCACTGCTTTACCGCCGACTAATCGATTTAGTTTGCGCTGGGAAACAAAAGGTAATGCCTCGCAAGAGCATACCTTTGATTTTTTTATTCGCAACGAACCGTCTGTTGAAGACGAAGATCTTGGGTTTATATTTCGACAAGATTGTGGGGCAGAAGCCTCGGTGCTTTCAGATTGCATCTCTGTAGGTGAAACTAGCTGCACATTTACTAGTTCTTTAAGCGTAAGTTGCACAGGTGGAAAAACCGGTAGAACCGAATTGCGGCTGACAGATTTAAACGTAGCATTTATGATCGGTCGTATATGCTATCGTGATGAGCAGCTTGATCAATCGTGCACCTCAATAACGGTAGCAGCAGAACTCCATCCTTAGGGATGGGCGCGCATGCCTCACGACCCATTGCGGACTTTAGGTTAAATTTAAGTCTCAACACACCGATAACTATCTAAATACAGACAATAAGCCTTATACTCTTCTAAGGAATCATCCTAGATCCTGCCAGTGCTCGCATTGTTGGTAACACAGGCATAGGCACCAAAAGGAATGTATGTGAATGAGTAATCTGCCAAAATTTCGCATTTCACTAAAAACGCGTATATTTGCGAGTGTGGGCTTGATGCTAATACCCGCAATAGTTCTGTTATTGAGCGCAATAAAGTCGATTCACAGCTCTACCGATTCCCTCGAACATGCCGCAACCACACCTGTGCAGAACATTGTCCTCACCGGAAAGCTGAAAACCCAACTAATTCAAACTGAGTTGCCGTTTGTGCAATATATGAATCGAGGCGAAACCAGCGATCGCGAAGTTTTCACCCGGCTCGCGGTTGAAACAGAAAGAACCTTTGAGAATATACAGTCTTCCATTCAGTTGCTGCCGCATGAGCAAAGCTTGCTCTCTACGGCACGAAATACCTGGAATACCGCAAGATCTCTTGGTAACTCTTTGCTCAATAAAGGCACAACGGTAGATCAAGATAAGCTGATAGGCCGTCAAATAAACGAATTTAGCCGCCACTTATCGCATAGCATAGCTGTTATCGATGAATTGCAAAATTCATCGAGAAATCGAATTGGAGAAATTAGATTTGCCGCGCAGGAAGAAGAATGGCGCTCAATATCTTTGCTTTTACTGATATTAAGCCTAGGAGTCATCTTAGCTATTTTTGAGGCCTTTGCATTGGGCCAAACTGTCTTAGAGCCCATACGACGACTAGAGCACACCATTAAGAAATTTAGAGAGGGTGATCTCAATAGTAGAATAAACCCTAAAAATAATGACGAACTTGGGCATCTTGCCGAGGCCTTCAATGGGATGGCAGAAAAATTCTCCAAAATACAAAGCGATCTAGACTATTTATCTATCCATGACACGCTGACAGGTTTGTACGAAAGCAAAAAATTTCACGATGAAATCAATGTCGAAATCCAACGTGCAAAACGTTACAAACGAAACTTTTCATTATTACTCATTGATATCGTTAATTTCCGACGAGTCAATAAAACCTATGGTCGGCTCATAGGAGATTCCGTTTTATGCTCAGTCGCCATTCAAATCACCAACACCATACGGCCTACGGATATAGCGGCGCGATATAATGCAGATAAATTTGCCATCATCTTATCTGAAAGCGATGAACAGGGAGGAGATGAAACAAAAGACCGAATCATTAACGCGATTACCCAGAATCCGATCAATATTGGCGATGGTAAATCACTGCCCATCGCCGTTCGTGTAGGTGTTGCAACCTACCCCAAGGATGCAAGTGATGAAACCAGCTTATTTACCCGCGCTGAAAGCAATATAGACCACACTAAAAAGTCCACATCCAAGCTCAGCTCTATCCGTAAATTCCCGCAACAATAAGCACTCTCGGACAAGCTCCTGTTAACGAACTCGGTTAAAACCACAATTCCAGCATTGAGTAAATTGCGCATCTATCACCTCGGTGCAATCTGGGCAAGGCCAAACACTATCAAACAATTGGCTCTCCGGCCGAGAACTTTCAAAATCCTCGACGAGTTTCAATGCTTTGTCCTCATCATTATCATCTACCACCCAAACCGTAGGAAATAAATTAACCGGTAAATCACCTGCAGCTCCGGTAAGCAGCTCACCTCTGATATGAGCCTCTAGGCCTGCACTATTCAACATATCACAGATAATTCGTGCACTGACTACATCCGAAGCAATATAGATTTGTTTCATATAGCTCCCAATCGTTTGAATCTCATGTTATTCCCTTCGGTAGGCATTCATTAGATGCAACTATAGTACTGGTATGATATTGTTTTGGCGCTATTAATCTGGAGTTTGTTTGACTTAGTGAGCCGTGAGAGCGCTTCTAAGAAACTCTCACTGCGCAATTATTGTGTCGTTGAGCTTTCTAAAGAAAGGCCATGCTATTCTAAACTCTACACCACTTTTAATTTATGTAAGAATAATATTGGCACCTTATGCAACTAAACAACGATGAACCAAAGGTCGAGTCTAGCGCTGAACCCATTGAAATTATCCAACGTGGTGAACGCAAAATCACCTTACTCGGCACCGCGCATATCTCCAAAGCCAGCGCGGATAAAGTTATTGAATTACTCGACAGCAATGAATTTGATGCGGTTGCGATTGAACTCTGCCCAAGCAGACATAATGCGTTGATTAATCCTGATGCAATGTCAAAAATGGATTTATTCAAAGTTATCCGTGAAGGCCAAGCTTCAATGGTAGCCGCCTCACTTGCGCTTGGCGCTTATCAACAACGACTTGCTGATCAATTTGGCATTAAGCCAGGTCAAGAAATGTGCGCTGCTATCAAATCAGCTCAAAAACATCATTTAGATGTTTTACTGATTGACCGTGAAATCGGCACTACCCTAAAAAGAGTTTACAAAAGTGTTCCCTGGTGGAAACGTTTCAGCATTGTCAGTAGCCTATTTGGAAGCGTAGTTACTCGCCAAGAAGTCTCAGAGGACGAAATTGAAAAGCTGAAACAAGGCGACATCCTAGAATCCACATTTTCTCAGTTTTCTGAGGAAGCCAATGATATTTATATCCCGCTTGTTGATGAGCGAGATCGTTACATGGCGGCGAGAATCGAACAAGAGTTAATTAATACTGAACACAAAAACATCCTCGTTGTTATTGGCGCTGGCCACCTCAAGGGTATGAAAAAATACCTTGATAACAGCATAATAGACCCTGATCAAACCATTGAACAACTCGACCACATTCCAGAAGCTCGTTCATGGTGGAAATTTTTACCATGGATAATCATCGCCCTTATTATCAGCGGGTTTATTATTGGTTTTTCACGCAATACAGATCTAGGCCTAGACCTGGTTAAAGACTGGATTTTAATCAATGGAGGTTTGGCCGCCATCGGCGCCACACTGGCTTTAGCGCATCCAATTACCATATTAGGAACTTTTTTAGCGGCACCTCTGACCTCACTCAACCCAATGGTTGGCGTGGGAATGGCTGCAGCGGCCATTGAATCCGTTATTAGGAAACCTAGCGTAGGAGACTTTGAACGACTTCGGACAGATACCGTACACTGGAAAGGCTGGTGGACAAACCGCGTTACGCGAATATTGCTCATTTTTATACTCAGCTCACTGGGTTCCGGTGCGGGGACGTATATCGCAGGCTTTCGTATTTTCGGAAAATTAGCCAGCTAAACCAGAAAATCGTAACGGGAAATCTAAAGATTTATCAAATAGCTACCCGCAGCAATCATAGCCAAACCAACAGCAATAAAAATGAGCTTATGCGCGGCACTCAAGGGGCGATGATCGACTACTTCCCAGATTCGTTTTATGAGCCCGGCCATGAGGATAATGCCCCCAACAATAATAATAAGTAAACCAGCGGGTAATGAGCTTAGCGTTTCTACTTCAGGTTGAATGACTGCATTCCTTAAATTAACTAAGTAAAAGAACTCTGTTATTAATACCACGACACTCAATAAATATAAAGCTGCAGCCACGATATTCTATAAATGCCAAGCACTAAAAGTATAAAATTCGCTAAAAGCTTAAGAAGATGTCGGTTTTCGTTGCGCTAAAGACTCTCCTAAATTCTAACGACTGCATAACATAACGTTATTTTGTAGCGGTCAACTGCTGCGAACTCAGTACTCCAAGCTTATCCCAAAGAGCAAGGCCTGACCTGATAAGTCCGTATTGCTTCCAGGTTCAGTCGCCGCCATTAACATATACTCTGCGGTAAAAAATGTATTTTGCACACCAAAGCCATCGTACAAATTTCTTGTTGCTTTGCGATCAAAGTGATTTAGCAAAAACTGCAAGCCTATTCTTACGTAGTTCTGATTGACATAGCCCTGGACAGATGCTTGCCCAGTAATTTCTTGTAAATAAATGAGCTGTCCAATACTCATGCCAAAATACGGAACCAACCATTGATGTTTGAAAACTCTTCCGCGTAAGGTCAAATTGGCGGACAATGGAAAATATTCTAATGTTACCTCTCCGCCTCGGGTATTATTCAGCGGCAAATCACCCTGTCCCTTACTATAAATATAACTTCCATCAATACCGATTTCCAAAAAAGGAAAGACTTTATAAGCAATCACTTGAGAGCCCATCACTGAATATTGAGATCCATAATACTCACTCCAATCGGGCAAATCCGGCTGAAATAAACCTAACTTAGTTTCTGTAGACCAACGAATATCGGGTTTTTTGATTTCCGCCTGCACCAGGCTTATTGACAGAAAGCCAGCAACGATAGTAAAAATGATGCATTGAATCATCGTGATGCCAATCGGTAAATCGGAACACAGGTAATAATAGTCGCCAAAAAAATCATCCATAAAAAAACAACAACTAAATAGCTTTCTTGCATAATAATAACTAATGGTAACGTCATGATAGCAGTGCTCACAAAAAATTCTTTAAGCATTGTACTTCGTTCAACTAAAGAGACCATCATTGGACTCACCAGATAGTAGAGATCAACCAGCAATTGACCAACAAGGTTCGTTTTTAACACGTTGTCTCTATAGGTGCGCATATTATCAAGCTCGGTACTAGAATAAACCTCTAAGTTTTCCAAAAAACAAGACTTGTTGGGCAGCTCAGGATAAGCAACAAGCTGTTCAGGTATAGCAAGGACAATATCAGATAGCTCGCTCTCCAATTCGCCACTTAATCTTGAGCGTTGAATTAAGTCATCTTCAAAGTAACTTTCATTCGCATAAGCATCAATGACTGACACCGCATAATAAAGGGTTTCTTGAGTCACGGCACTAACTGCAATATGATACGTTTGATTATTAAGCACGCCTTCAATGTCGTAGGAAGTTCCCGTCAACAGCGCTGATTTATTTTCAGTTGTTGAGTTAATTCCGTAATAAACATAATATCCTATTGCATTTTCCACAGAATCCCAGGCAACAGAAATTAACTGATTCGATATCGAGGTGTTAATGCCTACAGGTGGCGAAGGAGTAACAACCGTCGAAGCAATATCGGTTAAGGTGGTGGATGTCGTCACTTCAACCTGAGATGTCACTTGATTCGTCGTCACCTCTTCTCGAGTAAAGTTTTGATTCGCATAATAAATCTTATAACTCCCAACGGTATCGGCATCTTTCTGCATGACATAGGATTCATTCGCGTCCCAGGAGAGTGTTATGCTATACGTTACCACATCCGCATTCGTGGTCGTTACATCACCGGCAGTGACATTAAGCGCTGGATACGGATGTTTATCGAGTGTTGCACCACCAAATGCACCCGCATCGTCGGCATCATCTCCGGTAATAGAATCTCCACTTCCATTGATATCGCCCACATCAATACATGCAGAATCAGCCCTTAAATGAAAATCATAAATATTATCACCGCTATTTTCTGGGGCATTAACGAATAATGGGGCTCCTGTTGTTGACGAAAACCCGAGTGCTCCATTATTCGTATTATTAAACAAGCAACTATAAGAAATATTTGCCTCTGAAACTTGTGTTGTGATGGCTAAATCATTTTTAGCGAAAATATTATTCGTGATGCTCAGCAAATTATGATTGATTAAAACCATTAAATTTAAAGAATCAATCGCATTTTGGTTATCATAAAAAGTATTGTTCTTAATGCTGACAGGGGAGTTATTAATAAACGAAATCGCGGTATTTCCTGCACCCATATTGAAAACATTAAATTGAATATCTAGGTTTTCCTGAATATTATTTATTTGTATGGCAAGATCAGAGCCAATAAAGGTAAAATTTTCAATTTTGACATTATTGACGAAATCAATATCGATAATGGGATTGATTACATCTGCAGAATCGTTATCACTTTTTAGAAATGTACGTGAAGTTACTTTTCCGCGTAAGGTGATATTATCAGCCGGAATAGCAATATTTAAACTATATATTCCCGGCTCTACTTCAATGACGTAAGAGTTCTCGGCTACAAATTCTTTTTCACCAATGGCTTCGAGCGCTTCCTCAATGGTTGAATATTCTTCCCCAGGAACGTTATATACGGTTTCCCCTGCCCAAGAAACAGAAATAAAAAATGAAAATAGTAGGATTATCCTAAAAGTCACAGTGGGAACAGCGTCCACTACGATAATACCCTCTAAACGCTTACGCAAAAATCGCACTCTTGAATCAATTTCTCTCAGCATTTTTTTTCTATAGATATACTCAGCATTCTCAGAACGATCACCTTCCGCTGCGGCTGCAGAAATTTTTTTAACAATTTTAGGGCGCTTGTTTTTCCAAAGAAAATCATGTTCCTCAACCAGCATTTTTTTACCTTCAGGTGTTATATATTTCGATGCCTCGGGTGTTGGCGGCCGATATCGACCCATTAGTAAACAGAAGTTACTTGATAATGTTGCAATCGCAACAAATTTAAAATACCTTCGTCACCCGGCAAATGTAATGCGCCAACAGCGACAAATGAGTTTCCTTTCTCCAGCAATATTTGCATACGCTCTAGCATTCGATAATTCCTCGCAATCAGTATTCGTTGGTTAAATATTTTTGCGACTCTCGGTTCAATCGTGAGTTGATATTTTTCATACAAGGTCAGAATTTTTTCTAAATCTCGCGAAAGATATACATCAAGCAGCTTATCCATGAAATCACTATTTTTTTCATATTCTTGCAAAGTTGACTTCAATAACACAATTTGATCAGCGTCTGACATGCCGGCCAATGCATCTACTTGTTCCATGATCTCTTCCAGACCTATAAGTTCCTTATTCTTTTTTTTCGCCTCATTAAACAAGATGACATCAAGGAATAAACCTGTTTTCTGGACCGGCAAGTTTAAGGTGACAAATATTGCCCAAGGCTTCATCATGTTAACAATGCCTTCATCGATCTTATTGTGCTTCATTGCATCGACTGCTTGAGAATATGTTTTTCTATCAACGACTGATTTTAGCTCTCGCCCATCCGTAAAAAACATCGCTCGAGCTGCTTCTTGCGAAGACTTGTTATCCAACAATATTTCAAACGCCACGGAATCAGCCGCACTAAAAGCAGAATATACCCTGTCCGGTATTGTTGTCACTCTAGGGTCTTCAGAATGAATGGTTCCAAAAATATAACTCGGCTGCACACCTGGCTTCTCAATCAGCCATAATAAGCCAGGAGAAGTAATAACTTCTTTCGGAGTTAATGTGGCGCAAGCGGCTAAAAAAATGAATAAAAAAAATGCAAAAAAACGGATAACTTGGCGCGGATACATTGACCGAAATCTTCTCTAATTGTTTAAAATTTCAATAGTGTATATCAAGAAAGACTAATCGCGAAAACAAATAGCTTCAGCCAAGTGACTGCTATTTTTTCTTGCCGATAATCGAAAAATCCATTTGCTCTTGAGTAATATGGCGAACATCGCGCCCATTCACGAGATAAATGACATACTCACAGATATTGGTAGCACGGTCGCCTACACGCTCCAAGGATCGAACCGCCCAAACCACCCAGGTACATAAAGGCTGTATAATCAGAAACCCGAGCCGCCTGCTGCATATTATGTGTGACAATAATTATTGTATACCTATTCTTCAGCTCATAAATTAATTCTTCAATCTTCAATGTGGATATAGGATCCAGCGCAGAGGCAGGCTCATCAAGCAACAA
The DNA here is from genome assembly GCA_027021445.1 of Gammaproteobacteria bacterium. Lineage (GTDB taxonomy): Bacteria > Pseudomonadota > Gammaproteobacteria > S012-40 > S012-40 > JALUUH01. The sequence goes on along the minus strand of JALUUH010000053.1, from coordinate 73,634 downwards.
AACCTCAGGTTCGATTGCCGTCGCTCGCGCAATAACAAGACGCTGCTGTTGACCACCCGATAAACCTAAGGCGCTGTCTTGCAAACGATCCTTAACTTCATCCCATAGTGCAGCACCACGTAATGCTTTTTCAATCGCCTCATCTAAAACTCGTTTTGATTTTATGTCTTGCAGACGCAAGCCATAGGCAATATTTTCGTAGATGGGCTTGGGAAAAGAGTTGTTACACTTAATGGATGCCATTGATAAGGTGGCGTAACAGGTTTCACTATTTTTATGCAACGCTAGGGTGAAATATCCTTATTTAGCTCCCCATTTTTAAGCCTTCTGGCTAATTCAATGCCACTAGATCCGGGCATCATCCAATCAAGAAGAATCAAATCAGGCCTCAGGTCTGCAATGCTAACCAAGGCTTCTTCCGAACTGCCTGCCGTAAGCACCGTGTAGCCTGCCTTGGTAAGTACTACTTTTATCATGTCTCTAATTGCTTTTTCATCTTCAACAACTAAGATCGTGTTAGTTAGCATAGATAGCACTTTTATGAAGGATAATGGAAAGAGGCCTATTAAACGGTCAAATTGTTACAATAGTATTACATTTATTACATAAAACGGCGATTTTTCACTTTTCATGTCTACTCATTGAGCGCTTGCTTTTCACCTAAGCTTCAAACAAAATAGCCATCCGAAACAATAGCTAAAGGAACGATAAGTGGCGCATACTGAAATAGGTCTTTGCAGTGATATAGCAAAAGGCGGTATGAAAAAATTTAATATTGATGGAAAAAGTATTCTTGTATTTCACCTAGAGGATGGAGTCTATGCGACTCAGGCCAAATGTCCCCATTTAAATATGCCCCTGGAAAAAGGACGAATTAAAGGCAATTGCATTTTACAATGTAAATTCCACCGGGCCGAATTTAATATAAAAACAGGCGAAGTCGAAAAATGGGCCAACTTTCCGCCGATCATTGTTCAAGTGCTAAATGTAATAAAATCCGAAAAAAAGTTAAAAACCTATAAATGTCATGTAGAAGAAAATAAAATCAGCATAGAAACCTAAAAACCGATGGATCTATTTAATTCACAATGGCTTAAAAATTTGATTTTACGTGTTTTAGGCACATAACGTCCGCTGGAACGATTTGTATTTATTGGGTTTATAAACATACGCCTACATCAGCGGTTGCTGAAAGTGGCGGTTTTTTGTGTGATAATGAGCGGTAGCGAATACGCGTGTGACCGGCATGGTATCCCGGATAGTTGGTGCAAGTCCAACCATAGCCTTTGTAAGAAGGGAGCATGTAGACGAAGGCAGCGCTAAAGGGGCTCTGGCTCCCCCTTTTTTGGAGTGACTGGTTATACGGTTACACACCATTTACTTTCCAGTTGAATTGCTTCATTAATTCTGTTTCTTCGCCCGTCAGGCTAAAGTAGTTGGTAATAGCACGGTTCAATATGCCGCTCGCAGCCCAGCCTGAAATAGTAATTGGATTGCCATCCATGTAGTGCTTACAATGATTTCTGAAATAATTAGCTTCAGTGGCGAAATCCTTTTCTTGTAACTCAGTATCCACTATATTTTTCGAATCTTCAGCACACTGCGTTGCATATTCTTTTAGTTCAGGCTCTTTCCCTTCTTCTATCAGAAGCTTCCCTTGCACCAGCCAATGTAATTGAACATGCGTAATTCGACTCCTCAAGAAATAATTCAATTGCCTTTTCTAGCTGGGCTTTTGCTAACTCAAGTTTGCTATAGGTATATTCCGTATCGTATTTCACGTTAGAAAATTTCTGATTTAAAATCAACTTTGCAACAGCTTCTAGCTAGGTATTTTATGTTCTTTTTTATCGTGCTGACAACCATAAATTATTTTCATGCGTGAATTGAAAGTCATTTGTGTCCAGCATAGGAGGGTCACCGTTGAGTTTCCTAATTGGAATTTGACGCGAACTACTAGCGAATGGCAGGGGCTAATCCGCGAGGTGTAGTAGCCAATTTTTTTGAAAGGAATTTAAGTTACGTTTTGAATTCCAAGCTTTCGTTCCGCAGGTGTCATGTATACAATAGCCGAATGTGATCACTTGTAATTGTAAAACGGGGACAACGATCTACTGCTGTTGCAATTGACGGCTGATTCAGAGAGCAGGCTGACCTGCTGCGAGTAAATCTGGTTATGTATGTTTCTCGATCAAGTTTGTTGAATAGCGACGGCGGCTATTCGCCTTGTTTGATTGAAAAACCTACGTTAATCAGGCTTACTTTTTTGGCCATGGATGGTCTTATGCAGCGAAGCACAGGGATGTGCGAGAGCGTGCGTGACGATCGCTGTTCTCGGACAGGCTCTTAGAAAACGGAAAACAGAATTAATCATAACCGGAGTAGATAATGTCAATTGATATCGATTTTACTATGGCTCCGCCTACACTCGCTGATATTTCAGAAAAACGTGAGCAAGTTGCCAGTGAAAGGGCAGAATACAAGAAAAAGAATATACGCTTCATGACTACAATGGTTTTTATTGTTGTGGCGTACGTTACATTAATGATTGTCACCGTGATCCCAATGATAGGAAAAGCGGAACCGGACTGGGCCATGATGTTTTATTTTTTGCCCTATTTAACCTTCGTCATATTTATCGTTGGTAATAACATACATATTAAAAAAATTGAGAAACCAAGTAAATTGCTGGACAAGAGTATTGCTGAGTTAACCGCAGGGTCAGTTGACGAAATTAATGCCATCATAAACGATAAAAAACAGGCCGACGAAATTATTTCCTATTTAGATCAGGTTGCGGCTCAGGGGCGGTCACTTGTACGTGCAGAAATAGATGCGATTAAAAAATGGCATGATGCAAAAAGCCTGGCGAACTCGCCAGGTAAGCGCTCAAGGCTCGGCCCCTGCGTATATACCCGTAGCGATTGAGATATAGGTGTTATTGCGCGTCCTCTTCATTTCGCTTCGCCACAAAACGAAAAAAATAAATGGAAATAAATGGGGTCGAATAAATGGGGTCGAACGAATAAATGGGGTCGAACGAATAAATGGGGTCGAACGAATAAATGGGGTCGAACGAATAAAGAATAAATGGGGTCAGACTCGATATAATTGTCAATTTATAAGAAGACTGAAATGAAATTGTACGTTGGAATCGGCCTTTTTCTGTCAAAAAAACCTTCACAACCCGCTTAAACAGTCATATACTATTGTCTGTAATAAATGCAGTAGCCTGTCTACTGTAATAATTAGAGATATCCCGTCCCGGTAATTAACTGGTTTGCGATGTTCTTTAGCGATAACTCGATCGATATCAGCATCATCAAAGTTGGCAGAACCGGTAGCAGCCCGTTCTGCCGCAGTCATTCACCCATAACGTATAGAGGTAACAAGCAATGAAGATTTATATCATCAACTATGATCTACGTAAACAACGCGACTACGATACGCTATACAAGACTATTCGCTCTTATCAAAATTATGTGCATGTGCTGGATTCCATGTGGATGATCGTGAGTGAAGATGGTGCGTTAAGTATCCGAGATCATCTTGCAAAAACCATGGATATTGATGATGGCCTCATTGTCGCGCAAGTAACCGGGGAGGCCGCTTGGATGAAACTGAGTGATGATGCCTTTCATTGGTTAAAGCAAAACTTAGCCATATACTCCGCTGAAAAAAGAGGAGCGCCACCGGGCAGCTTCTACAGAAATGAGTGCTTAATAGTTTAGCCATAAGTGGGTATTTTTGTAGGGGGCATTAGCTCCCTTTTTTATATTTAAGCTATTTAAGTGCGTTTTCTCTATCAATAGGTGGTATTGTAAAATGAACCGAACAAAACTCATTAAGCTCGAACAAGTGGCTAATATTCGCACAGGACTAAGCTTGCGTGAGGCGATTAAGCCAGTAGACAATGGCAATGCGTCTATCATTCAAATAAAAGACGTAAAAAGTAATAATGAAATCGACTATTCACACGTTATTCAAACCGAGTTAAAAAACATAAAAATAAAACGTGCGCTGCAGCGTGGTGATGTTTTGTTACGTGCGCGTGGCGCCAATAGAAATGCGGCCTTATTTGATAGGAAGGGCAGTAATTATCAAGCTGCGAACCAGTTTTTGATTATTCGAGTGAATGCAGAGGAGTTACTACCCGAATACTTACAGTGGTATCTCAATCAAAAACCCGCACAACAATATTTGGCGGAGAACAGCGCAGGAACGAGTATCCCTTATACTCAAGCAAGCACCTTGGCGGATCTGGGTATTATCGTGCCGAGTTTAAGAAAACAGCAAGCGATTGCATGTTTGCAAAAACTCAGTAAGGATGAAGAGCATGTTATGCAACAATTATTGCTTAATCGAAAAAAAATGATGAATACGATTGTTTATGATTTGATGAAATGATGAAAACAGCAAAACAGTAAACACAAACTATATAAACAAGGGTAAGAATGAATACGCCTATTGATCAAGCTGAAATTAATAAAGCGGTATGGGAAGCCTGTGATACCTTTCGTGGTGTAGTAGATCCCAGTATTTATAAAGACTATGTATTAACCATGCTGTTCCTTAAATACATTTCTGATGTATGGCAAGATCATTACGATGATTATCAAAAAAAATACGGTGATGAGCCTGAACTCATCGAGGAGTTATTAAAAAATGAACGCTTTGTTTTGCCTCCTGAAGCAAGCTTTTGGCAATTGCATGCATTACGCTACGAGCCGGGAAATGGTGAGCGCATCGATCAAGCCTTGCACGCAATCGAAGATGCAAATATCGCCAAGTTGCGTGACGTATTTCAAGACATTAGTTTCAACTCCAATAAATTAGGTGAAGACAAGCAAAAGAACGACATCTTGCGCCATATTCTAGAGGATTACGCCAAGCCAACTCTCGATCTGCGCCCACGTCGAATTGGAAAGCTCGATATTATCGGTAATGCGTATGAGTTTTTAATCAAAAATTTTGCCGCCACGAGTGGAAAAAAAGCCGGAGAGTTTTATACTCCACCCGAAGTATCCGATCTGATGGCTGAGTTATTAGAGCCTAAAGAGGGTGACGATATTTGTGACCCAGCATGTGGTTCTGCGTCCTTGTTATTAAAATGCGGTCGAAAAATTCGTGAGCATTTTAATGGCTCAAAAAAATATGCGCTCTATGGGCAAGAAGCCATTGGCTCTACTTGGGCACTTGCTAAAATGAATATGTTCTTACACGCTGAAGACAACCACCGCATCGAATGGGGCGACTCTATTCGTAATCCAAAATTGATCGACAGTGATCATACGCTAAAACACTTTGATGTGGTTACCGCCAACCCGCCTTTTTCACTCGAAAAATGGGGGCATGATAGCGCAGAGTATGATCCGTTTGGTCGTTTTCGTCGTGGAATACCCCCAAAAACCAAGGGCGACTATGCCTTTATCCTGCATATGATAGAAACACTAAAGCCACAAACAGGACGCATGGGTGTGGTTGTGCCGCATGGTGTTTTGTTTCGTGGTGCATCCGAAGGGAAAATTCGCAAGCAACTCATCGAAGAGAATCTATTAGATACCGTAATAGGTTTGCCCGAAAAGCTTTTTTATGGCACTGGTATTCCAGCAGCGATTTTGATTTTTAAAAAAAATAGGAACGACGACGCAGTTCTATTCATTGATGCAAGTCGCAAATTTTTATCGGGAAAAAATCAAAATTTCTTACGCGAAGAAGATATAAACAGAGTTCTTCAAGCCAATAAAAAGCGTGAATCAATTGATAAATATGCTTATCTTGCAAGTTTTAAGGAAGTTTCGGAAAACGATTTTAATCTAAATATTCCACGTTATGTCGATACATTTGAAGAAGAGGAAGAACTTGACTTAATAACCATTCGCAAAGAGCGCGAGGTATTGAAAGCGCAACTTACGGAGCTAGAAACTGAAATGGATAAATACCTAAAGGAGTTGGGGTATAGTGATTGAAGGATGGGAAATAAAAAAACTAGGCAGTGTCGCTTTTTTGCAGCGTGGTTTTGATTTGCCAGCTAAAAATCGGGTTAAAGGAAAAATCCCCGTTATTTCATCCGCTGGTATATCCGGTTTTCATAACAAGGCTCAAGCCGATTCGCCGGGGGTAGTTACCGGGCGATATGGGTCGATTGGCGAAGTTTTCTATGTAGAAGAAGACTATTGGCCGCTAAATACTGCGCTATGGGTGAAAAATTTTTTTGGCAATGATCCTAAGTTTATTTATTACGTATTAAGTCGAATCGATTATAAGAAGTTTAGTGGAAAAACGGGTGTGCCTGGTGTGAATCGTAATGATTTGCACTCTATCAAAATATCGTTACCGCCGCTATCTGAGCAAAAGAAGATTTCCCAAATACTTTCCACTTGGGATAAAGCAGTAAAAGCAGTTGAAGGACTTATTGAAAATAGCAAAACTCAGAAGAAAGCACTTATGTCGCAATTGCTAACGGGGAAAACAAGGTTGGAAAAACTTGGATCGCAAGCGTTAGGTTTTGTAAAACTGGGTAGTCTTTGTGCTGTGCGACGCGGTGCTTCGCCACGCCCGATACAGGATAGTAAATGGTTTTCAGAAAAGGGACGAGGCTGGGTGCGTATATCTGATGTCACTGCCTCGTCTACCGAGTTTTTGGAATCGACGAGTCAGTATTTATCTTCCTTAGGCGCGAAAAAAAGTGTTCCAGTAGAGCCTGGTGAATTAATTATGTCTATTTGTGCAACGATAGGTGTGCCAAAGATTGTCGGTATACCTGTATGTATTCATGATGGATTTGTTGTTTTTCGGGATATGAAAGACGATTTAGCGGTTGAATTCTTATATTACTATTTGTGGTTTGCGAGCGAAAAACTCGCAAATAGTGGCCAGCCTGGAACACAAAAAAATCTTAATATTGCAATGGTAAAAAATATTTTGATTCCCTTTATGTCTCTCGAGGAGCAACAAAAAATAGCAAAAATACTCTCTGCTGCAGATAAAGAAATTAGATTATTAGAAAAAGAAAAAACATTTATTAAACAGCAAAAAAAAATTTTATTACAGCAGCTGCTTACCGGTAAACACCGCGTTGTTCTTGATGATCCAGTGCCGGAATCTGAACCGGCCTAAGTTGTCATGATGTATGATGTTCCTGAAACCAAGGAAATCTATCGTTCGCATATCTCCGCGCTCAAGCTTTTAATGTTAATGGGTTATGAGTATTTATCCGCGCCACAAGCCTTAATCGCGCGTGATCAAAAAACCAATGCGGTTTTATTGCGAGGCATACTTGTCGCCGAATTACAAAAGCGAACATTTACCTATAAAGGCAAGTCGTATCCCTTGTCTGCAAATGCCATTGAGAAAATCGTACGTGACCTTGAATCACCTATCTTGAATGAAGGTCTGTTGATCGCAAATGAACGCATTTATGATCAGTTAACACTCGGTATAGCGGTGACTGAGTTTATCGAGGGTAAAAAATATTTTCCGACAATTCCAATTATCGATTGGGACAACATCGATAATAACCAATTTCATGTAACTGATGAATTTGAAGTATTGAATACATCCGGTATGGATCATCGACGGCCTGGTATCGTGGGCTTTGTTAACGGTCTTCCATTGATCGTGATTGAGTCCCAATGGCCGGATGCACCTAATGCAAATAAGCAGCTGTTGCAACAAGCGATCTCCCAGCAAATTCGCCATCAAACTTCTGCCGAAATACCGCATCTATTTGTTTATAGCCAATTGTTATTGGTCATCAATGGTATAGAAGGGCGGTATGCGACGACTAAAACTCCCGCCAAGTTTTGGGCAAAGTGGGTTGAAGAGCATTATGACGAGGCCTATTTTTTAAAGCTCAAAAATAGCAAATTAAACCTATCACAACAACTCGCATTATTTAAACATCGCGAACCGTGGGTGGCCGATTATTTTTCTGAGCAGTCGCAAACACAGGTTTTCCCTACGGATCAGGATAAATTATTAATTTGTTTGCTGGCCCCGCAACGTTTGCTTGAACTCATACGTTATTTTATCTTATTCGATAAACGTGTGGGTAAGATTGTTGCTCGTTATCCGCAAGCCTTTGGGGTTAAAAATATGCTGCAGCGGGTTACGCAAATGAATAATAAGGGTGGTCGCGAAGGCGGTGTTATTTGGCATACCACGGGTTCGGGTAAATCATTTAGCATGGTTTATTTATGCAAGGCCTTGATTCAAAGTGAGGGTTTAAAAGAGTGTCGTATTATTGTCGTCACTGATCGCAAGGATTTGGAAAAACAACTAAGCAAGACATTTATGGCTAGTGGTGCGTTTGGCTCTGAGCTTGCGACGAGTAAAGAAGGTGGGCGCGCCAAAGTTAAATCAGGAAAAGAGCTCGCAAAACGTATTGCTCAGGGCAGTGAGCGTATTATATTTACGATTATTGATAAATTTTCAACCGCTTCCAAGCAATCCGAATGTTATAACCCGAGTTCGAATATTATCGTATTAGTTGATGAAGGCCACCGCAGTCATTGCGGTGAAACTCATCAACGCATGCGCCAAGTTTTACCGAATGCGGCGTATATTGCATTTACCGGTACGCCTTTACTCAAGAATGATAAAACCACGAATAAATTTGGTCCGATTATTCACGCTTATACGATGCAACGTGCGATTGAAGACGGCATGGTAACGCCCTTGCTATACGAAGAACGCATTCCAATGCTCAGCTTTGAGCAAGACCCCACAGGGTCTGGAGTGAATAAAAAAGTCATTGATAACTGGTTCGAAAGAATGACAGCAGGCCAGGGTGAACAGAAAAAAGTTGATTTAAAAAAGAAATTTATCAAGAAGGGTGCGATCTATAGATCTGCAAACCGCATTGAGCTGATTGCATGGGATATCTCTTTACATTTTAGCGAAAATATAAAACCTTTGGCTTCAGGCTTGAAGGGGCAATTAGCGACTGATAGTAAAATTTCAGCGATACGTTATAAGCATTACCTGGACGAGTTGGCGCAGGTACGCACTGCGGTAGTGATGTCCGCGCCTGATTCTCGCGAAGAGATGGATGCTAGTCATTTGCCCGAGTTACAGCAATGGTGGAAGAAAAATATTGGCTCGCAAAATGAAGAAGATTATACACGTGATGTGATGGCCGCATTTGCGAGCGATCAAGGCCCAGAGATTTTAATTGTGGTTGATAAGCTCTTGACCGGTTTTGATGAACCGAGGAATACTGTTTTATATATCGATAAAGCCTTAAAGCAGCATAATTTGATTCAAGCAGTTGCGCGGGTCAATCGTTTGCATGCAGAAAAGCAATATGGTTTTTTGATTGATTATCGTGGCATATTAAAGGAGTTGGATACAACGATCAAAAAGTATCGGGACTTAGCGCAAAATACCCAGAGCGGGTTTGAGATAAATGATATTAAGGGCCTGTATCACCCAGTCAATACCAAGTATAAGCGCCTGCCAAAATTGCATCAAAGCTTGTTGGCAATTTTTGATGCAGTAAAAAATAAGAAAGACCTGGAGCACTACCGTCAGATTTTAATGCCTAAATACATGGATGATGGACATGGTCAAATTTATGATACTCGGCAAAAGTTGCGCGAGGATTTTTACCAAGCGCTTACTGAGTTTGCTTTATGTTTGAAAATTGCGCTGAGTTCTATAAATTTTTTTCAAGAACCTGGTGTTACTGAAACAGATATCCGTAGTTATAAAGATGATCTGTATTTTTTTTTCAGTCTCAGAAAAATGACCAAAATTGATGCGCAGGAAGTTATAAGCTACAGCAGCTACGAAAAAAAAATTAGCCAGCTCGTCGATAAACAAGTCATTGGTGAAGCGATTAAAGATCCAAAAGGGGTTTATCTGGTCGGTGATTTAGGTATGGAAGATCCCGAAAAATGGAGTCAAGAAAAAATACGTAATGAAACCGATATGATACGCGCCTGTTTAAAATATGGTATTGAACAAAATTTAGTCGTCGACCCGTATGCACAGCAAGTATTTTCAGGTTTATTAAAACAAGCAATAGCGGCAGCGGAAGCTATGTTTGAGCATCCCTATCAAAAATACCGATTGTATAAGGATTTGCACGAGCAATTAAAACGCAGAGAGCTGAATAACACCCCAGAATGCTTTGCGGATAATCAATCCGCCAAAATTTATTATGGCTTGTTTCGCTTAATCTTAGGTGATGCCGAACTTAACAGAGCCGCTATCGATAGTAAGGCACAGCAGGAGCAACAGATTTATGTCGAATACGCAAAATGGATAGATCAGGTAGTGACTAAGGCGGTAGCTGAATATTCGTTAACACCACAAAATATTGAATCCGAAATTCGCCGGCAATTATTACCCAGACTTTATAAATTGCTTGGCATGAGCAAGGCAAAAAAACTGATCGAGCATGTTATTCGTATTACGCGTATTGGCTTTTCTGCGAATGATAGCGGGGTATAGAAGAGAGAAAATGGTGCCCCCAGAAGGACTCGAACCTTCGACCAACGGATTATGAGTCCGCTGCTCTAACCAACTGAGCTACAGGGGCAGAATATCTGAGAATTTTTACATATTATGTTTTGTAAATGAAGCTTGTTGTTATTTATTTTTAAGATGATGGCCCATTTCCGCCCTCTAAAAAGCTTCGCAGCTGTTCTGAGCGAGACGGGTGGCGAAGTTTACGCAGGGCTTTTGCTTCTATTTGACGTATGCGTTCACGGGTTACATCAAATTGTTTACCCACTTCTTCCAGCGTATGATCGGTGTTCATATCTATGCCAAAACGCATGCGTAATACTTTAGCCTCTCTGGCGGTTAAGCCTTCTAAAACACGAACCGTTGATTCGCGTAGACCTTCGAATGTGGCGGAATCGCTAGGTGCGAGCAGCCCTTGATCCTCAATAAAGTCACCAAGATGTGAGTCTTCGTCATCTCCAATCGGTGTTTCCATTGAAATAGGTTCTTTGGCAATTTTTAAAACTTTACGTACCTTATCTTCAGGCATTTCCATGCGTTCAGATAATTCTTCGGGTGTCGCTTCTCTTCCCATTTCTTGTAACATGGTGCGTGAGACACGGTTTAGTTTATTAATGGTTTCTATCATGTGAACCGGTATGCGGATTGTGCGCGCTTGGTCGGCAATGGATCGTGTGATCGCTTGGCGTATCCACCATGTGGCATAAGTCGAAAATTTATAACCGCGACGGTATTCAAATTTATCAACCGCTTTCATGAGGCCGATATTACCTTCTTGGATTAAATCAAGAAATTGTAATCCTCGGTTCGTATATTTTTTTGCGATGGCAATTACGAGGCGCAAGTTGGCTTCGACCATTTCTTTTTTGGCGCGTCTGGCTTTAGCTTCGCCGATAGACATTTTTCGATTAATGTCTTTTAGCATAAAAATCGGTAAATCCGTTTCTATTTCGATGTGTGCTAATTTCATTTGCGAGCGACGAGCATCATCTGCTTGTGCTTCAATTGACGCAGAATAAGGTTTATTGGCCTTGATGAGGTCATCTATCCAGTCAGGGTTGGTTTCATTGTCTAGGAAAGAATCGATAAACTCTTTCTTTGGCATTTTTGCGTGTTTAATGCAAATGTCCATGAGTTTCTTTTCTTCTTGTCTTACTAAACTAACAATGTCTCGAACATCTTGAACGATGCGATGCGTAAAGCGTGGTGTTAGTTTGAACAGCAAAAAGGCATTTGAAAGTTCGGCTGCAAGTTCTTTTGTTTTTTTATGTCGATAACCATGCTTTTCAATCGCGGCACGATATTTATTGTTTATTTTGGTCAGCGCTTTAACCAGTGTTTTTGCTTCTTCTGGATCTGGGCCGGTATCTACTTCTTCTTCATCTTCCCCTCTCGGTGGGGCAGGCGTTGGAATGGCGTCTTGATCTTCATTCGGGTCGACAAAGCCAGTGAGTAAGTCTGTTAATCGCAAGTCTTCTTCAACAATGCGAGTGTATACGTTTAGAAAGTTTGTAACCGTTTTAGGGTATGCGGATAATCCGGAAACGACTTGGCGTAGCCCTTCTTCAATTCGCTTTGCTAGTGCAATTTCACCTTGTCGCGTCAGTAGTTCAACGGTTCCCATTTCTCGCATATACATACGTACAGGGTCAGTTGTGCGGCCAAAGTCGGTGTCAACGGAGACTAACGCGGCGGCGGCTTCTTCAACGGCGTCTTCATCGGTGACTGCGTTGTCTGACATTAATAATGAGTCCGCGTCTGGCGCTACTTCATGGACAGGGATTCCCATGTCATTAATCATGGTAATAATGTCTTCTATTTGATCCGCTTCTACGATTTCATCAGGTAGGTGATCATTGACTTCGCGGTAGGTGAGGTAGCCTTGCTCTTTTCCTTTTGCGATCAATAACTTGATTTGGGATTGTTGCTGGGAATTCATGCTTACAAAAAGACCTCAGATTAATTACTATTGCAAGAGAAAAAATAGCCGTGCATCATACATGAAATTACAGGCTTATGCTATTCGATACTGTGCATTAGCCCACTAAAGTTTATATTATCGGATATCCTGCAAGGACTGGTTCTATCCCTTTATCTGTAGTAGTGATTGTAGTTGGGTTTTTTCATCGCTGTTCAGTGATCTACGTCTTGCTTCTTCCAGTAGATGCTCAATTTGTTGCTCGACTGATTGCTCCTGGAGTCGCTCAAGAGCGTGTTTAAACTGGATGACGAGATCATCGCCTTGTAAATGAAACTCCTTGCTTGCAAGTACGGCGAGATATTCTCCTTCCGGAGTGCCTCTCCAGTGCTCGATAATAGCAGGCATATTTAGATGAGGGCGTTCGGTCAAAAAATCAACCAAGGTTTTCATCATTTTTATCCCAGGTAATGAAAGTTGGACATATTTATTGATATCTTCAACCATTGTTGCTAATGCTGGCTTGTGTAGTAATGCTTCAATGATGAATCTCACTATTGACGGAACTCGCTCTAGTGTTTTAGTTACTTTAGCCAGCTTGTGCTGAGCTTCAAGGGGTATTTGCCTCTTTTTTTTCACTTGATGAAAAAGATCCCGTGCATCCAGGGATACTAGTTCAGACAGTCGGTTGATGAGAAGGTTTTGATAATTTTTCCCTGGAATTTTGTCAATATAGGGTTTGGTTATTTCGATTAGCTTGGCACGCCCGTCGATAGACTTTAAGTCTGCTTGAGCGCTCAGCGTTTCCAATAGAAACGCTGATAAACTGAGGGATTCTTTGTGGCGCTGAATAAAGCTCTCCTTACCCTCTTTTTTGACAATGGTGTCTGGATCTTCGCCATCGGGCAGAAACATAAAAAAGAATTCTGCAGCGCCATCAAGCAAGGATAGGCTGGTTTGTAATGCTTTCCACGCGGCTTGCTTACCAGCTCTGTCACCATCAAAACAGAAAATAATGCGTTGCGTTGTTTTTCGGAGTTCATTGATATGATCGATTGTTGCGGCAGTGCCTAGCGTTGCAACTGCATACAGAATGCCGTGTTGCGCAAGTGAAATGACATCCATATATCCTTCAACGACGATGAGTTGAGGTATGTCTCTGAGCGCTTTTTTTGCTTGGTATAAACCATAGAGTTCTTGGCCTTTATGAAATAATTCAGTTTCTGGGGAGTTTAAATATTTGGGTGTTCCGTCATCCAGTATTCTGCCACCAAAGCCAATGACTTTGCCGCGCTTATTGTGTATGGGGAATATGATTCGTTCCCTAAAGCGGTCATAAGTTTTACCGTTATCCTTGCGAATTAACAGGCCTGCTTGGATTAATTTGTGTTCGCTAGCAGGGTTGTTGCCCAGTGCGGTTGAAAGATTGTGCCAGCCCGAAGGTGAATAGCCAAGCGCAAAGGTTTTAGCGGTTTCTCCGGAAATTCCTCGATGTTTTAGGTAGTCAATAGCAAGGTTTTTAGCGCTATTGATTTTTAATTGTTGCTGATAATAATGGCTGGCTTGTTCAAGTAGTTCAAATAAGTCTTGGGTTGCTTGGTGTTTTTTGGCGTGTATACCGAGAGGGTTACTAGAGGGTACTTCTTGACCGGTGAGGTTGGCAAGTTCATGAACCGCTTCTACGAAGCTGAGTCGCTCGTAATCCATCAAAAACCCCAGCGCAGTGCCGTGCGCGTTACATCCAAAGCAATGGTAAAACTGCTTGCTAGGACTAACGGTAAAAGAGGGCGTTTTTTCGTTATGAAATGGGCAACAAGCCTTATATTCGTGGCCGGCTTTTTTGAGTGGAACGCGGCTGTCTATAATGTCTACAATATCAATGCGTGTAATTAAGTTATCGATAAAGTCTTGAGGGATTTTTCCGCCCATTCATCACCCTGATTTTTGGTTTACGGTTTTGTAGCTGTTCAGTTCGCCTCTAAAATACGCCATTTCTGCGAATGAGGCGAATAGCCGTCGCTATTTAACGTTGTGATCGAGAAATGTGCGCAATCAGGTTTGTTCGAAGTAGGTCAGTCTGTTCTTGGACAGGCTCCTGGGGCCAGTCTAAGAACAGTGATCGTAGCGAGGGCAAACCATTTTTGAGTCAGATTTTTCGACTCAATGAGGCGAATATTGAGCATATTTAACGAATTTAATCGGAAAATCGGGCCAAAATGGATTGGTCGCAGTAGGTTAGTCTGTTCTTGGGCGGGCTCCTAGTACTCTCGTTAGCTGAGTATTAGGCGGATAGTGCTTTTTTTACCAAGGCGCTTACTGCGCTCATATCGGCGCGCCCCGCTATTTTTGCTTGCAGTACGCCCATTAGTTTGCCCATGTCTTTCATGCTAGACGCGCCGGTTTGGGTGATTGTTTCGAGCACTAATTTCTGTACATCGTCTGCACTGAGTTGTTCAGGTAAAAATGCTTGAATAATCTCAATTTCATTTTTTTCAACGGTCGCAAGATCTTTCCTGTTTGCTGCTTCATACTGTGATATAGATTCGCGGCGTTGTTTTAGCATCTTATTAAGTACGGCAAGTACCTGCTCATCGTCCAATTCCATGCGTTCATCGACTTCGCGCTGCTTAATGGCAGCAGTGATTAAGCGCAATACGCCTAAGCGCTCTTTTTCACGAGCGCGCATTGCATCTTTGACAGTATTTTGAATTTGGAGTTTTAAGCTCACGGTAGTTTCGCCGTTATCTTGTAAGATGATTTAAGATTTATTGGGCGTCATCACGAATGAATGGGCCTCGATTACGTGCTTTTCCGCGGTCGCGCATGCTCAATTCTCTAGAGCTTTTCTTTAATTGTCGTTTAACCGCAGCAGCTTGCTTGCGTTTACGAACTTGTGTGGGTTTTTCATAAAATTCACGACGGCGAACTTCTGATAATACTCCGGCTTTTTCACAGGAGCGTTTGAAACGACGCAGAGCGATGTCAAAAGGCTCGTTTTCTCTAATTTTTACAAATGGCATGCCCTAATTCACTCCTTTTTAGTGTAAGGACTTAAAACAATATACTATAGCAATAGCCGCTCAAAGTTTGAACGGTATGCGGAGAACGGCGGATTTTACCCGTTAAGCGGAGTGAGCGCAAACCCTTATTAATAAATTCGCCGCTTTAAACGTTTTATGGGTTTCCATCGTTCTGGAATAGTTACGGTTTGTAGGTCTTTATGTTTTAAGTGGGTAGAATTGAGCGTCCTGGCATTAACAGATGGGTCGGTAGATATAATAGATTTGAGGTTATGCGATGAAAGTGCTGGGAATTGAATCATCTTGCGATGAGACGGGGGTTGCAATCTATGATTCGGCGGCGGGGATGGGTAAAGAGGGTCTGTTGGGGCATGCTTTATATAGCCAAGTTACGCTTCATGCCGAGTATGGCGGGGTGGTGCCGGAACTGGCTTCACGTGACCATGTGCGCAAAACGATTCCGTTAATTCGAGAGTTATTGGCGGATTCAAAGGTTGCTGCTGAT
This sequence comes from Gammaproteobacteria bacterium, assembly GCA_027021445.1. GTDB lineage: Bacteria > Pseudomonadota > Gammaproteobacteria > S012-40 > S012-40 > JALUUH01. Next base: position 57,718 of record JALUUH010000053.1, on the reverse strand, counting down.
TCCTTGCAAGGAGTGGCATACACGGCTGGGCCGGGTTTGGCAGGTGCGTTGTTAGTGGGGGCATCCATTGGTCGTGCATTAGCCTGGGGGTGGGGGATTCCTGCTGTGGCAATTCATCACATGGAGGGGCATTTGCTCGCTCCATTGATAGATAATCCCGATATTGAATTTCCGTTTGTCGCATTATTGGTTTCAGGCGGTCATACTCAATTAGTTTACGTAAGAGGTGTTGGGGAATACAAGCTACTTGGAGAATCCTTAGATGACGCAGCTGGAGAGGCTTTTGATAAAACAGCTAAATTAATGGGTTTGGGTTATCCGGGAGGGCCAAGCGTTGCCGTATTAGCGGAGCAAGGCCGTAAGGGGGTATATCGGTTTCCGCGGCCTATGGTGGATAGGCCTGGTTTGGATTTTAGTTTTAGTGGTTTGAAAACGTTTACGGTTAACACTTTTCAGTCATCTGCAAAAGATGCTCAAGCGAAAGCCGATATAGCGTTTGCTTTTGAAGAGGCAGTAGTCGATACCTTGGCCATAAAGTGCAAGCGTGCGTTGCAGCAAGTTGCCTGTAAAAGCTTGGTTGTGGCGGGAGGAGTGAGTGCGAACAAGCGCTTGCGTTTACGCTTACATGAATTGGTTACAGGTTTGGATTGTGTGGTACATTTTCCGCGTCCGGAGTTTTGTACTGATAACGGAGCGATGATTGCCTATGCTGGTTGCTTGCGTTTGCAGGCTGGAGAAACTCAAGATATTAGCTTTAGAGTGAATCCTCGATGGCCTTTGTCAGCGTTAACAGCACCTACAAAGACCCACTCATAACCGAAGTTTGGGCGGTCTCTGCAGACGAAATTAGCAGGGTGATTTAGAAATTTTTTGCTTTTGCTTTTATAGACTGTTCAGCAGGTTGCTTGTTTTGCAAATGTACTGCGATTACTCCGCCTAATACCGCGCCCACTAAGAAAGAGATTATGATTGCTTCTATTAATGTGTATATCAAGTCCATCTGCGACCCCTTGGGTTTTGAGTAAGTAGATTGCTGCTGAATATCAGCGACAAATCGTGTTCCAATCTGGTATTCGGCTGCTGAAAAATAAACTTTACGTTTTATGTGTTGAGTAGAGCAGTTAGTGTGCCACTGGAGGCTAAATGATCAGTGTTTTGCTGATTTTAGAGAATGCGTACTGAGAACTCTATGATTATCAATATTCTAAGTTTGGTGGGAAATGCAATGCCTTGAGGCTTGTTTGCGACTTAAGTTGAAAGATGGTGATATAATTTTGACGCGATGACTATATCGTGTTGGTAAAGGTGTTTTTTACTTGCGATTGTTTTTAAGCTGTTGTTTTTTTTAGTGTTTGTTTGTGGCGTGTTTGTATTGAGTATTTGTCGCAGAAAGCCTTATGGATGTAGGTCTAGGACAGTGATCGCTACGCGCGCTCGTACATCCCTGTGCTTCGCTGCATAAGACCATCCACGGCCAAAAGAGCACGCCTGATTAGCATAGATTTTCCGCAGTAGGTTCTCTATTCTCGGACAGGCTCCTAGGTAAAAACCAGGACTATACGTTGTCGAGTTCGCTTAAATATTGACGAGTTAATATTTTGCTTTCTTCAACTGCTGGCTGATTAAATGCGTCGATACCCATAAGTTCAGCCACAACTACGGTTTCCATTTCAATCAAGATGATAAGCTCTCCTAGGGCATAAGCATCTCGTTCACGTAGTTCAAGTGTTCGATTCGGGCGACCTCGTCGGCTCAGGGTCTTTCGGGTGGCTTTAAGTTCGGAGATGAATAATTCACCAATAGTGTGTCCTGCGAGTGGTTTGATGGCTGGGATGTTTTGGTAGCGCATGGGAATGCGTCGTCCCAAATAACGAAATCCAGGGTCAGAAAGAAAAGTAACCAGTTTGTCGTCTGGGCCTTCGAGTAAAAGTTGCAATTGTGAATGTTGGTCAGTGACTCCATGCGCTTCTGTAGGAGTCAGTCCATGGTTAACACCTTTTTTATCAACTTTCCCTAAACTTTCTGCCCATAGCTGTCTAAACCAGTTGACTACAAATCTTAGATTGTCGGCATAAGGCATAACCACACTTATAGTGCGATTACGCATTGAATGTAGGTATTGTGCGGCGCCATTGTGAAATGCGGGGTTTTGTTGCATTTCATTTAAAGCACAGCGTTGAGCCATCGCACGCGCGCCTTCCATGACTCCGTCAATGTCTACGCCACCGACATAAGCGGGTAATAGTCCGACCACTGAGAGTACCGAGAAGCGTCCGCCAATAGGCGGGTGCTCGACAATGCTAATTTCTAAATCTTGAGCAAGATGATATAGCGCGCCATCTTTGTTCTCGGTAATGACAATGACGTGATCCGCAATGTTATTACTGCCCAGCTGGTGTTCAAGCACCGGTAGGATTGAAAGAAATTGACTCAATGTTTCGGCGGTATTGCCTGATTTCGAAATCACCAGGAGCATGGTTTCATGCCATTCTACTTCTTCGAGTTCAACGAGCGTTGATGGGTCTACGTTGTCGTAAAAAGCGACACTGTTTCTTGGTTTGGTATCTCCAAGAGTACGTACTAACATTTCGCCACCTAACGAGGAGCCTCCAATTCCAAATACAATAGTTCTCACATAGTTGCTTGCAATTTTTTGCCCTTTGTTTTTAATGAAGGCTAGGTCGGTAGTATTTGGTAAATTTAAGAAAGTAGCTTTGTCATCTTTAAGCCAAGACTGTATGCGTTTTCTGAGATCATCCAGGCGAGGTGATAGCTTGTCAATTTCATTGTTGGTAACACCTCCGTCTCCAATACCAGTGTCAAGTAAATTGGAATTATCAATGGCAAGTCTAGAAATATTGCTCGTCAAGGTTGCTCTCCTATTGTATTTCATCTGGATAAAATAGTAACGCACCTAGTGGAGGTAGCTCTATTTCAATCGAATAAGGGCGGTCCATGTGGGGAGTTTTGTCCGCAATAATATGTCCTTGGTTGCCCACATTACTTCCACCATAACATTCTGAGTCGGTGTTTAATAACTCATTATATCTGCCGGGAGCGGGTACGCCAATGCGATAGTTTTTTCTAATTATCGGGGTTAAATTAAAAACGGTTAGCAGAAATTTTTTGCCGTCTCGCCGTAAGTAGCTCAGAATCGATTGGTTGGTATTGTTGCATTCAATCCATTCAAAGCCATCACTATCGAAATCTTTACGGTGTAATTCTTTGTACTCTCGATAGAGCTTATTGAGGTCGCTGGTAAGTTTTAATACGCCACTATGTAATGGATAGTCGAGCACATGCCATTCTAGAGATTTTTCGTGATTCCATTCAGATCCTTGGGCAAATTCATTGCCCATAAAAAGTAGCTTTTTACCGGGATAGGTAAATAGATAGGCATAGAGTAATCTGAGGTTGGCAAATTGCTGCCATTCATCTCCTGGCATTTTGTAGAGCAAGGATTTTTTTTCATGTACGACTTCGTCGTGTGAAAACGGTAGGATAAAATTTTCAGTAAAATTATAAAGTAGTCCAAAGGTAAGTTGACTGTGATGATGGCTGCGGTGAATAGGGTCTTTTTCCATATAGCTCAGTGTGTCGTGCATCCAGCCCATATTCCATTTCATGCTAAAACCTAATCCGCCTGAATCAACGGGTCGTGATACTTGTGGCCATGCGGTAGATTCTTCGGCCATGATGATGGTTCCTGGGTGTTGGCTATGGGTGGCGATGTTCAGGTCGCGAACAAAATCTATGGCTTCAAGGTTTTCTCTTCCTCCATGTTTGTTTGGAATCCAGTCATGTGCTTCACGCGAATAATCGAGATAGAGCATTGATGCCACGGCATCCACGCGTAAGCCATCAAGATGAAATTCTTCTAACCAGTAGAGTGCGCTTGCGATAAGAAAATTTTTGACCTCATTGCGGCCATAGTTGTAGATAAGGGTTCCCCAGTCTCGATGTTCTCCGCGTCGGGGGTCTTCGTGTTCGTAGAGTGCTGAGCCATCAAACTGGCTAAGTCCGTGGCTGTCTTTGGGAAAATGAGCAGGCACCCAGTCGAGAATGACCCCGATATTATTTTTATGGCAATGTTCGACAAAGTAACGAAATTGATCAGGTGTGCCAAATCGACTGGTTGGGGCGAAATAACCTAATGCTTGATAGCCCCAGGATGCATCGAGAGGGTGTTCGGTGATTGGTAACAGTTCGATATGGGTGAAGCCGGTACATTTTACATGCTCTACAATGCGCTGTGCGAGTTCCTGATAATCGAGAAATTGATTATCGGTGGATTTCATCCATGAGCCTAAATGGATCTCATATATCGAAAGCGGTTCGTGTAGCCAGTTGTTTTGCGATCTTTGTTGCATCCATTCGTCATCGCCCCATTTGTATCGATTTGCAGCACAGGTTATAGCCGCTGTTTTAGGGCGTAACTCAAATTGTTTACCATAAGGGTCGGTTTTTTCGATGATTTGATTGTTATCACTGCGATGTATTTCAAATTTATAACATTGGTTTTCGAGAACGCCAGGGAGGAATATTTCCCATACTCCGCTGGAGCCGCGATTACGCATGGGATGGCAGTGCCCATCCCACTGATTGAAATCTCCAATGACGCTAACGCTTGTTGCATTAGGTGCCCAAGTTGCGAATAAAACACCTTTTATGCCATCGGATATCCATTGATTGGCACCTAATAAGTTATAGATATGCCAATGCTTTCCTTCACCAAAAAGATGTAAATCGAATTCGGGAATTTGTGCACCAAAACAAAATGGGTCGGAATGCTTTGCATTCATTACTTTTTGATGATGAGCAGTGTTTTTCTTAGATGTCATAAAACTCAAATAAATGTTGTGGATCAGAACGTTTTTTTGTGTCTTCTATTTTAGGCGCGACACGACTGACTTAGTCATTGTTTTGTAGTCCTCGGACAGCCTCCTAGCCGTCAGTATAACAGGCATGTGTTTGTACATGGGGTGATTTTTACTGTGGCACTACTATTACGATTAAAGATATAGAAATAATTGACTAATGTAAAATTAGTGCTAGTATTTAAAAATACTGTATATAAAATCAGTGCTGTTTATTAATTCAGTTTCATTTGTGAGCTAATCGATGGCATTGCTAATGCTTGGAGGGTTGATATGGGATATGGTTGTGAAATAGGCAAAACTTATGGAGTTAAGCCAAAAAAAGAGTATTCGTTAAACTTGATGAATAAGATGCCTGGCAGGCATGTGGAATCAGCGGGTTTATTTCAAAAGAGTATGATATTGAGTGCTACGGTTACGGCGCATGCTGCTATTGATGCCGATCCCTTAATGCAGAAGATTTTCACGGTTCTCGCTGAACTCAGTCATGATGGACGCTGGATTGCGTTGATTGCTCCCCCTAATATACCTTATGTTTCTACATTGTTGGCGTATGACATTGATCTGAGGCGAGTGCTCTTAGTGCATCCAAAAGACGATGATAAGTCATTAACTACTATAGAGCGTGCTTTACGTGCAGGAACTTGCGGAGCGGTAGTTGCGTGGACGCAGCTCTTGGATGGGCATAGTCTGAGGAGGTTGCGGCAGGCAGCAGTTCAAGGGCAAGCATATGGTGTGTTGCTTCATCAAAATGAGGCGGAAAGCGTGAATTGTAGCATGCCACATCAAATGACGCTTGGCCTAGGAGCCTGTCCGAGAACCGACTGACCTACTGCGACCAATCCATTTTGCCAGATTTCCCGATCAAGTTCGTTAAATAGCGACGGCTATTCGCCTTATTTGATCGAAAAATCTACGCTAATCAGGCTTGCTCTTTTGGCCATGGATGGTCTTATGCAGCGAAGCACAGGGATGTGCGAGAGCGTGCGTGACGATCACTGTCGTGACGATCACTGTTCTTGGTAGAGAGTGAGGGGGATTCTAGGTTTAAATTTTAGTGTCCTGTGAGGCGTATAATTTTAGGCTTGCATCGGCGAGGCGTTTCCCTATGGCGCGGCACAGGCGTTTTTCTTCATCACTAATCGACGTAATATTGTTTGCTCCTTGAAAGTGCGTAACTCCATAGGGCGTTCCACCTGATTGTGTTGTGTGTAGATCTTCCTCGGTATATGGAATGCCCATGATAAACATGCCGTGATGAAATAATGGAATCATCATCGATAGCAGTGTTGATTCTTGTCCGCCATGCATTGATGCGCTAGAGGTGAATACAGTGGCGGGTTTTCCTGCGAGTGCTGCAGATAGCCAAGAAGGGGTTGTCGTGTCGATAAAGTATTTAAGCGGTGCGGCCATGTTTCCAAAATAAGCAGGACTGCCTAAAGCTAAGCCGGCGCAGTTTTTCAAGTCCTCAAGCGTGGCATAAGGTGCCCCTTGGTCTGGTATGGATGGTTTTGTAGTTTCACAGACTGTTGATATTTTGGCAACCGTGCGTAATTTTGCAGTGGCTTTATTGGTCTCCTCAATACCTCGAGCAATATAATTGGCCAATTCAGCTGTTCGACCGTGTCGGCTATAATACAATACTAGTATTTCGTTCATTCTTAGTGCTTTCCTTTGTTCTTTTCTCTATTTTATGGTGGCGTTGAGCATATACCAAGGGTTTAATAGATTAGGAGCCTGTTCGAGAACAGGCTGACCTACTGCGATCAATCCTTTTGGCCATGGATGGTCTTATGTAGCGAAGCACAGGGATGTGCGAGAGCGTGCGTGACGATCACCGTTCTCAGGCAGGTTCCTAGGGATACCTCAAATGAGCTAGATTTTCAAGGAGGCATATTATGATGAATATAGGAACGCCATTATCGCCGACCGCTACCAGGGTGATGTTGCTTGGAAGCGGTGAGTTAGGCAAAGAAATTATTATTTCCCTACAGCGATACGGCGTTGAGGTTATTGCGGTTGATCGCTATCCAAATGCTCCAGGCCATCAAGTAGCCCATCGTTCTCATGTGATTAATATGAGTGATGCGCATGCTTTAAGGGCGCTTGTGGAAAAAGAAAGGCCGCATATTATTGTGCCTGAGATTGAAGCGATCGCGACTGATATGCTGGTACAGATTGAGTTAGAGGGCTTGGCAGAGGTTATTCCAACGGCTAGGGCGGCTCAATTGACGATGAACCGTGAGGGGATTCGTAGGCTGGCGGCTGAAGAGCTTGGTTTGGCAACCTCTTGTTATGCCTTTGCGGAATCATTACACGAGTTGCAAGTAGCGGTAGATTCGGAAATTGGTTACCCATGTATCGTAAAGCCAGTTATGTCGTCTTCAGGTAAGGGGCAGTCATTAGTAAAAAATTCCGAACAATTAACGACTGCGTGGGATTATGCCGTAAAAGCGGGCAGGGTTAATTATGGCAAGGTGATTGTTGAAGAAAAAATTGAATTTGATTATGAAGTCACGCTGTTGACGGTAAGGAATCAAGTGGGCGGAGAAGATTCAGTCACTTCATTTTGTGAGCCTATCGGTCATATCCAGCAGAATGGTGATTATACTGAAAGTTGGCAGCCGCAACGTATGAGTTATCTCGCATTAGAGAGATCTCGTAAAATTGCCTATGCAGTTACTCATAAGCTTGGGGGAAGAGGGGTTTTTGGCGTTGAGTTGTTTGTTAAAGGGGATGATGTTTGGTTTAGTGAGGTGAGTCCTAGGCCTCATGATACGGGAATGGTGACGATGATTTCTCAACGACAAAGTGAGTTTGAATTGCATGCGCGGGCGATTCTTGGTTTGCCTGTTGATGTGGGTTTGCTCAGTCCGGGTGCAAGTGCAGTTATATATGGAGGGCTGGATAAAGCGGCGATTTGTTATTTATCGGTAGACAAGGCGTTATCCTACCCAAAAACAGAAATAAGACTATTTGGCAAGCCCGAATCATTTGAAAAACGAAGAATGGGAGTTGCTTTGGCTTACGGTGAAAGCGTGGAAGACGCTTTGGAGTGCGCTAAGTTAGCCGCAGCTGCGGTCAAGCCTGTAGCGAGCACTGCAAATTTCGGAAATATAGTATAGGAGTGTTGAATGAGTGGGAGAGCGAACACACATGTCTATTTATTAAGACGATGAGTTTTCCACAGCAGACGCAAACTACCCAAAGTTTATTTGTTGCGAACCTTAGCCCCTTCGCCAGGTACGCATACCCATAATGTTCCTATTTTGAGGAGCTCGTCTGTGAATGAAATCTTGGAGTGTGATTCGCTCCCCCTCTCCGATTAAATCGTAGATTAGCGCGCCCCTTCTTTACTGTATATTTTAAGAGTAAGACGCGTGAGAAGTACCGTTGTGATAATTGAAATGACGATAATTGCATATGTTAATATGTCTAGATAATCCATTTTGTATCCCTCTTGAAATCTTTTTACACTGAAAAAAGCAACCCATCATGCCTGAAAGAGTTATTCTGATCAAGCATTAAATAATTTAATGTTAACTTTTAATACACAGAAAAATCAGATGCTTACGGCTGGCTTGCTCAAAAAAAACACGTGCCAGGTGTCAGGGTGATCGAAAACTTTATCGCTTGTAGCGCAAATAAATATCCATGGTAATCAGGGTTTATTGTAAAGAAAATACTGCTGTGGACGCTAATTTTCTCAAATGGAAAGACTTAAGGATCAGGTTTGTGCATGGAGGTAATAATGAACTAACAGTTTGAATTAAAAAGAGAAGTATTTATGTTGGGGAGTTTAAATATTAAGTCATCAGCACATATATTGGTGCGCGAGGTGGAAAAACTGGTTTCACTTCCAGAAGTCTGTTTTTTAATAAACGACCTGGTTAATGATCCCTGCTGCAATGTCGATGAAATTGGCCACGTTATAAGCCAAGATCCTGATTTGACTGTTCGCCTTCTCAAGCTGGTCAATAGTTCAATTTATGGCTTTCCTACAAAAATAGACACTGTTTCACGTGCAATACTCGTGGTTGGCTTGAAAGAATTGCAGCACGTAGTATGGGCAAGTTCCGCCGTTGAGACCTTTTCCAAATTGCCTCCAGCCCAGGTAAATATGGCTGGTTTTTGGCGTCACAGTATTTTTTCTGCCGTGGTAGCGAGAATTTTAGCGAAAGAAAGAAACGTGCTTCACCCTGAGCGCCTTTTTGTCGCAGGTTTGTTGCATGATATTGGGCGCTTGTTGATATATACAGAGAAACCAGATGAAGCGAAGCGAATTTTAGATTTTGAGGAGCAAAATCCAGGTGTAGATATCGTTGGCCTGGAGTGCGAGATTTTAGGTTTTGATCACGCCGAGTTGGCTGCAGCGCTAATGCTAAAGTGGGATCTTCCTCCTGGTCTCTGTGAATCCGTGCGTTATCATCATGAGCCGGCGCGTGCGGAAAACCATCTGTTAGATGCTTCTATTGTCCACGTCGCAAATATTATCGCGCATGCTCTAGAGTCAGGGGAAGAAGAGAATGTACTCAAGCAAAGGATTAGTCCTGCGGCGTGGGAGTTGCTAGAAATACCGGAGGACAAAATCAAGCGTATTTTACATGATGCGGTCATGCAGTTTTTGGAAACCTTAGAGTTGCTCCTGCCTGGTGCAAGCCAAAAAATGTAGTTATTTTAGTTCTCCAGCATCCTTGTCGATAGAATTATACAGGTGTACAAGCATTGAGTTATTCACTATGAGATATTCTGAAGCACATAAAGACGCCGCATTAAATAACGCATATCCGCGGGTAGGTGAATTAAAGCCTATGGAAAAAGAAGACCTTAGCAGGTTGGCTCAGGCCTTGATTGAGTTATGTATTCAAGATGGAGATGAGTCGGTTACTCATGTGTCGGAGCGCCTAACTACGATTCAGGATAATTTGATGCAAGCCAAATATGAGATGGAACGTTTGAGTAAGGCTGGCGACACCTCTAATCATCCAAATCACATGGTTGTTAGCAGGATCCGTAATTCAATTGAAAATATGAATGAAGCTTTTGTATCCCTTCAGTTTTTTGATCGTATATCTCAGCGCATGGATCATGCGAATAAGTTCCTAAAGGCAGTGCATGATCAACAAGAAGCCATTGAGTTTGGTCAAGGGAAGTGTACAAGCGACGCATTAATGGTTTTGTATAATGGGCTTACAATGGAAGATGAGCGTATTTTATACCACGCCATTGAGGAAGGTGAAAGCATTCCAGTAGCGATCAATAAAGCAAAAACTGATGCTGAAAAAAGCAATGATGATGACGGAGATATCGAGTTGTTTTGATTGAGCTGATGGACAGCCTCCTAGTCATTGATATCTCGTTGCATGGAAATGGAAACTGGTTTACCCTTGGCGGCCTTGAATTATCGGACAAGCTCCTAGGAGCTTATCTTGAATGAGTTCCGATGATTCTATGAGTCCGCACTTTAGCTCGTCCAGCTGCGGAATCTAGGATAATGCTAGAGTCTAGGATAGGTGGCCGAGTGGTTGAAGGCGCACGCCTGGAAAGCGTGTATACGTGTGAGCGTATCGAGGGTTCGAATCCCTCCTTATCCGCCAGTTTGCAGTAGGGGCTATTTTGCCCCTATTACTTATATATAGATTTCAATCTCGCCAAGAAAGTCTTCCGAAATTTTCATGTCCTCTAATAATTGATCAATTTCGAAATTATCTTCTTCCATGTCAGCTGCAGTAGTCGTCCAGAAGTCCATTTGAGTTTCTTCATAAATATTGACTGATGAATATATGTTCATGATCTTAATCCTTTGTATTGGTTAATTAACTGAGAGGGACGTCTTATGAGGTTTGAACCTAGAGTCTGCAGTTGGATGCGTTGAAATGTGCATTTGTGACGGCGTAGCTTCAGGCGTAACGACGCGGAATAGCCTGCTATTGCAAGGAGTTACAAGGCTTCCGCATCCTGCTAGCGCCTCTGATACGTCCTGTTGGCCACGCAGAGATATGTCGTTACAGAGGTGCAATTCGACTTGTGGTTTATAATTGAAATGAGTGCTTTTACTGACGGTGTACATTGCAATTTGTTCAACTGTGGATTCTAGCCACAGGGTTGTAAGTTTGCGTGCAGTGCTAGCCATTAACAAAGATTGTTGGTAGAATTCGCGGCCTTTCTGCTTTGTCTCTTTGGTCAATGTAGGGAGAATCTATGGTGGCCTGTATTGGTCCCCTCGCAGCGATAGATTGTGAACTCCGCCAGGCCCGGAAGGGAGCAACGGTAACAATGGACTCGGGTGCCGAGGTGTGGCTGGTACAGGTTGCCTTCCTTCTCTTTATTCTTCTTAACTTTTTTGAGTTTCAAACAGTATTTCTCAAATGTGTTGGCATCACCATGTGCAGTCTATTACAATGGATTGTGCCGCACAATGTGTGAGTAATTTGTTGGGTTAATTATTGGAAATGTCTGGTAAATCAATGTCATATCAAGTTCTGGCGCGAAAATGGCGTCCTCAGAAATTTACCGAAGTGGTTGGCCAGGAACATGTTTTAAGAGCCTTAATTAATGCGCTCGATAATGATCGTTTGCATCATGCCTATTTGCTAACAGGTACTCGTGGTGTGGGTAAAACCACATTGGGTAGAATTCTCGCAAAGTCGCTTAATTGTGAGCAAGGCGTAAGTTCTAATCCTTGTGGTAGTTGTGATAGTTGTGTGGAAATTACCGAAGGTCGTTTTGTTGATTTATTGGAAGTTGATGCGGCGTCGCGCACTAAGGTCGAGGATACCCGCGAATTATTGAATAACGTAATGTACGCGCCAACACGAGGGCGTTACAAGGTTTATTTAATTGACGAAGTTCACATGCTGTCTAACCATAGTTTTAATGCATTACTAAAAACCTTAGAAGAACCCCCTGCGCACGTAAAGTTTATTTTAGCGACAACTGATCCGCAAAAACTACCTGTTACTATCTTATCGCGTTGTCTGAAATTCAATTTGAAATGCATTCCTTTGGATCAAATCAGTGGATATCTACAGGAGGTACTTAAGCAAGAGCAAGTTGAATTTGAAGAGAAAGCATTGCGAGAAATAGCACGTAGTGCAACAGGAAGCATGAGAGATGCATTGAGTTTACTGGATCAGGCTATTTCTTTTGGTGATGGGTGTATAGTCTATGCGGATGTGTGTTCCATGCTTGGAACACTGGATAGGGAAAATATTACGCCGTTAATGTCAGCCTTGGTTGATAAAAAGGGGGTTGAGGTATTAGAGCAAATCGATCAACTCGCTCAGTTTGGTGTTGACTTTGCTGCTGCATTAGATGCTTTTATTTCACTGCTACATCAAATAGCATTGCTCCAGGTTGTTCCTGAAAGCGCTAGTGAGCAGGACGATATGCTTAAATCACTGGCAGCTTCTATGTCGCCAGAAGATACACAGCTTTATTATCAAATTTCGATGGCTGGAAAACGCGACTTAGCATTTGCGCCGGATCAACGTGCAGGTTTTGAAATGATTATGTTGCGAAATCTCGCATTTCTTCCTGTATCTGCGACATCTACGGTACAAAATAAACCAGGGGCGCAGATTGACGAGCGTAATATTAGGAAGCGCGCTAGGGCTACAGCGCCACCGTTGCCTAAAGAGTCAGAAAGCAAACCGGAAACCAGTGCAGAGGCTAAGATTGTCGAGAAGCTTGAGCAAAACAGCGATATTCTCCAAGAGAGTTTGGCCGGGGCAGGGCCGAAAAGCTCGTGGAGCGAAGCCATAAAAACATTAAAGTTATCTGGTTTAGTGAAGCAGTTAGCGTTGAATTGTGTTTATCTGAGTAGGGAAGGTGTGCATTTAAAACTTATACTGAGTAAAGAGCATTCTCAGCTTGCCAGTAAGCAGCTAGTTTCTCAGTTTCAAGATGTATTGCGTGAACACTATAAGGCTCCATTGGTATTAAATATAAAGATAGGCGAGGTGCAAGAAGACACCCCTGCGGTTACGCAGGAAAAAGAACATAAAGCTAAGATAATGGAAGCGTATGAGATATTAGAGGCAGACCCCAATGTTCAGGGTTTAAAGCAAATGTTTAATACCAAAATAGATCCTGATTTAATTCAGTTAAATGATAGTAAATAGTCATATTTATCTAAATGTATGAAATAGAAAATTGAAGAGAGGTTTTTGATATGAAAGGTGGACTCGGTAATTTAATGAAACAAGCGCAACAGATGCAAGAAAATTTGCAAAAAGCGCAAGCAGAAATAGCGAATCTAGAAGTAACTGGTCAATCCGGTGGCGGAATGGTTACCGTTGTTATGACCGGTAAACATGACGTGCGGCGTGTCACTATTGATCCATCATTGATGGAAGAAGATAAAGAAATGATTGAAGATCTCGTTGCAGCTGCAGTAAACGATGCAGTGCGTGAGTTAGAAAATACCACAAAAGATAAAATGTCTGGAGTGACCGGGGGAATGGACTTGCCGCCAGGTATGAAGTTACCCTTTTAAGTCGTCTTAAAATAAATGACCGCCAAAAAGATTGAGAGTATCGCCGACTAGTGTATAGCCCATTACTTGACCAGCTTATCGACACGTTAAAATGTCTTCCGGGTGTGGGGCCAAAAACAGCCCAGCGAATGGCTTTTCATCTATTGCAAAGAGATAAACCGGGCGGCTTGCGGCTTGCTGGCAGCATCGTTAAGGCGATAGACAATATAGGTCACTGTGAAAAATGTAGGACATTGAGCGAGCGTGCAATATGTTCCTTTTGTGGAAATACCGCGCGCGATCAATCAACGATGTGCATTATAGAGTCTCCGGCTGATATGATGGCTGTGGAGCAGGCTACCGCCTATAAGGGGGTATACTTTGTATTACATGGAAGTCTTTCACCCTTGGATGGAATCGGCCCTGAAGAAATCGGAATGGATTTATTTGAACAGCGTCTATCTGAAAATGTTATTAAAGACATCATTCTCGCAACCAGTCCAACGATGGAAGGTGAAACAACGGCTCATTATATAAGACAGATCGCACACAATTTTGCTATTCCGATTTCTCGAATCGCCCATGGTATTCCTATGGGTGGGGAGTTAGAGCATGTTGATGGCAGTACATTATCGCGTGCTTTTGCTGCAAGGCAGTCTATTTAGTCTCGTACAAATTTATAAAGCTCCAATCCGTGTAGAATATTAGCGCTTAGAAAAAGCTTTGAGTGCGATAAGTTTATAGTCTTCCCCAATTAGACTTTTTACGGAATCTCACATTAGGCAAAATGAGGCCTAAAATAATTCCAAGTACAACGACGCCGCCGCCTATTAAAAACCAGTTTCTGGCCGATTGGTCTTGCAATTCAATATTATTTTGCTCGAGTTCTTGAATGTCTCGTTTAATTGTTAGTAGTTGTTCTTTCAGTATTTTATTTTCATTAAATAGTCCGATTTGGTCTGCTGAGATTTCTTTAATGGAAGTGACTTCAGAAGTCAGTTTTTTGCGTACCTTATTTAATTTATTGTTTTCAGCGTTTAAGCTATCTGCTTGTTTTTGTACGGCACTTAATTCAGTGCGTAATTCTTTAATTTTTGCATTAAGTTGCTTATTTTTTTTCTCAAAGGACGCTATTCTTATTCTTGCAATGGGTTCTTCAACGAGGTAGCGGCGTAGTATCCAACCTTCTTTTCCATCATGAGTTCTGACTTTTGTATAGCCTGCTTCTGGGTCATCTTCAATAACATCAACTTTTGTACCTGAGCGTAAGATCTTGATAATTTTTTTTGAAGCCCCTTGTTCCGTGCGCATTGTTACCTCAAATACATCCGTCACGTAACGAATATCTTCTGCGTAAACTGAAAAACTTATTAATAAAGCAAAAGCTGGCAAGATTGTTTTCACGGATTTATTCCTTAAAGTTCGAGCACCAATTCTGCGCATTTTTTTGCAGGATTGCAAATGCAAAACTTGCTCGTTAAACAGTGATATGGAAGAGGTGAAGTGTGGGGTAATGACTACAAATAGCTATCTATATTGTGCTGCTGGCACGATTAGCAAGGCCTAGAGAGTCGTTGTTTGAACGATAGCTGCGTTTAGCTGGCCCGGTAGATAAACAAAATTCCATATTTTGAAAATACAGACCTACGCCTTCATTCGAAGTATGCATAACTTCTGCTTCTGCGGTGGTATTGATTCCGTGTTGTAATAAAGGAGATACAAAGCTCACTTGAATAACTTCATTGGGAGGGAGGGCGTTATATTTTGTTTCAACAAACATTCCCTGTGCACTCACATCTCGCGTTCTACCGATAATGAGGCCGAGAGGAGCGTAGTGAATTGCAATGCTCACCGAGATTATCGTTCTGTTTGACCAGCGCTGTTCCATTGCATTGTCTCTCCGTAGCCAAAGGGGTGAAGCACACGGGATAGCCGAAAACAAATAAACTACTATAAGGTCTAGACCCAAAACTCGCGGTTTTCAAGTAATCGATTAAATAAATAAATTTAGTTTATTTTATGAGTAGGAGTTGTAGTTGTTTCCAGACATTTTTAAGTAATATAGGTTGGGCTTTAGCATTGGGGTGAAGTTGATCGTCGAGAAAAAAGCTTCGGTCATGTTCAATTCCCGAAATTAAGAGTGGAACCAGGGGGATATTATGTGACTCTGCTAAGGTTTTATAATTGTTGGTGAATTGTTGAGTAAAAAACAAACCATAATTTGGCGGTATAGCCATGCCAATCAGTAATACTTTAGCGCGTGATTGTTGCGATTTAATGATTATTTTTTCGAGGTTTTTACGCATGTTTTTTAATGGTAATCCGCGTAAGCCGTCATTGGCGCCAAGCTCAATAATAACAATGCTGGGTCGATGGATGCTTAATATGCGATCAATGCGATGTAAGCCCGAATCTGTGGTGTCACCACTAATGCTGGCATTTATAAGTTTATAATTATAACCTTGTTCGCGGATTTTCTCTTGCAATAGCGAAACCCAGCCTTCGCTTTGCTTTAAGCCTAAGCCTGCGCTTAGGCTGTCACCGACAACCACGATAGTGGGAGTGGTTGATGTAGCAAATAGCGCTGAAGAAAATAAACTGGATGAGCAAAATAATAAACAAAGGATGATAATAGGTTTGAACATGATTGATTCCGCAGCAATAGTATTAAATGCCAATAAGTTATCAAAAAAAGTCTCTAGCCCAGAGGGCGAACTTAGTTTACTAGAGAATATTGAGTTTGACATCGTTTTAGGTGAATCGGTTGCAATTGTTGGCCCTAGTGGGGCGGGAAAGTCTACATTATTAGGTTTGATGGCAGGTTTGGATACCCCAAGTTCAGGCACGATAAATATAAATGGCAAAGACTTGTTTAAATTAGATGAAGACCAAAGGGCAAAGCTTAGAGGTGAAAATATAGGTTTTGTATTTCAGTCTTTTCAATTATTACCGAGTTTAACGGCATTAGAAAACGTAATGCTGCCACTAGAGCTATTAGGCAAAAAGGACATCGTAGAAACAGCGACTCATGTATTAACGAGAGTCGGACTGAAAAATCGCATTAAGCATTACCCCAAGCAATTATCCGGCGGCGAGCAACAACGAGTGGCGATTGCTCGTGCATTTTCAACCCGTCCAAAAATTCTCTTGGCTGACGAACCGACCGGGAATCTGGATTCAAGCACGGGCCAGAATATTATTGAATTATTATTTGAATTGAATAAAGAAGAAAATACGACATTGGTACTGGTAACCCATGATCAAGCCCTAGCGCAAAAATGTGATCGAAAATTTCTAATAGATACAGGCCAATTGATCGAGGGGAGTGAGCAAGAGTGATTAAGCTGTCATAGAATTAAGGATATGTTATGAATAAAATAACACTTGTTATACTTGCATGGCGGTTTTTATTACGAGAATGGCGTGCTGGAGAGTTAAAAGTTTTAGGTTTTTCTCTCATTCTAGCAGTAGCTGCAATCACCTCAGTAGGATTTTTTACGGATAGAATTAATCGTGCATTATCGCAGCAAGCGAATGAGCTACTAGGTGCTGATGTTCTCATTCAATCCGACCATAAGCTGGCAGAAAAATATTTTGATTTAGCGGAACAGCATCAATTGAAACATTCACTGACCGTAGCATTTCCGAGTATGGCGGTATCGGAAGACTCGAATCACCTCGGTATGTTAAAAGCGGTTGATCATAATTATCCGCTGCGTGGGTCCTTGCATATAGCAAACGAATTATTTTCTATCGGGGCAGCAACTCAGGCTGTACCTGCAGTTGACGAAGTATGGTTAGAAGCGCGTATGTTAACCGCTCTTAATGTAAACGTAGGGGATACTATAAGCATTGGTGCCAGCCAATTTATCGTAAAGGCATTAATTACCGCCGAGCCTGGACGAGGGGGTGATATGTTTAGCATAGCGCCGCGTTTATTAATTAATCGCGAAGCATTGCCTACCACCGAGCTGGTTCAACCGGCTAGCCGTGTTAAGTACAATTTATTGGTTGCGGGAGATGAGGCGAATATAGATGTTTATCGGCAAACCATAGAAAAATTCGACGAAGCAGGGGTGAGCATTTTGGGCGTGCGAGACTCACGCCCTGAAGTACGCACGGCATTAACTCGCGCGGATCAATTTTTGGGTTTGGCGGCAATAACTAGTGTAATACTTGCAGGTATTGCGATTGCATTGGCGGCACGGCGGTTCGCGCAACGTCATTTAGATCATTGTGCGATTATGCGTTGTATCGGTGCGGATCAGAAATCTATATTTTCTCTTTATCTATTGCAAATGATGTTTTTAGGCTTGATTGCAAGTTTGTTAGGATGTGTAGTGGGTTATATCGCACATCTTTTTTTGCTCGAAGTATTGGGCGCCTTAGTCGGAGTGCAATTACCTGCACCTAGTTTATGGCCGCTATTTGCAGGCGTTGCGATCGGCTTGGTTACCCTCCTGGGGTTTGCATTAGCGCCCTTGTTACAGCTTAATAATGTTCCGGCCTTACGGGTATTAAGGCGTGATCTCGGTGCAATACAAGCGCAGAGTGTTTGGGGTTATGTGCTCGGTATAGCTACGTTGTGTGCATTGATTCTCTTGCAAACGGCGGATTTAAAGCTTGGTGCCTATGTGGTCGGTGGGTTAGTGGCTGCATTTATTGTATTAGCGTTAGTTGCTAGTGCGTGCGTTTATTTGTTGCGGTTTATTCCTCATCGAAATGGATCAAGTTACTTGCATGGCTTAATAAATTTACGCCGAAGACCGGTAAATAGTGTGATTCAAGTCAGTGCATTTGGTTTAGGTCTTACGATTCTTCTACTGCTCACGATTATTCGGGTTGATCTGCTCAATGAATGGCAGCATAGCATTCCAGAAGATGCGCCCAATCGCTTTGTTATTAATGTACAGCTTTCGCAAGTCGAAGACATGAAACAGTTTTTTGCACAACATCAATTAGGAACAAACCCTATTTATCCGATGATTCGTGGTCGATTAATTTCTATTAATGATGATCTATTGAAAGATCAAACGTTTAGCGATGAACGCGCAAAAAACTTAGCGGAAAGAGAGTTTAATCTTTCTTATGCGGCAGATATGGCGGAAGGAAATATTTTGCTGCAAGGGGAGTGGTGGAGCGAAGATCAATATGGCCAGGAATTGCTCTCGGTTGAGGAAGGTATTGCCGACACATTAAATATGAGCATGGGTGATGAGTTAGTGTTTGAAGTCGCGGGCGAGCGATTTAAAGGGAAGATCAGTAATTTGCGAAAAGTGGACTGGGATTCGTTTCGACCTAATTTTTTCGTCATGGCGGTGCCAGGGCTTATTGATGAATTACCTTCAACATCGATGACCAGTTTTTACTTGGCACCTGATCGTTTTCAAGTATTGAATGAAATGATTGCACAGTTTCCGAATGTCACGGTGATAGATATTGCCGCAATTATGCAACACATACGAGATATTATTTCACGTGTGAGCCTTGCGGTTGAATACGTATTCTTTTTTACCTTGCTAACCGGAGTTATGGTGTTATACGCAGGTATACAAGCAACCCATGATGAGCGTTTATTAGAAAATGCAATTATGCGAACCTTAGGCGCGGACAAAAAGCAAATCATGCAAGCCCTATGGGCAGAGTTTATTTGTGTGGGGATATTAGCCGGGCTGGTGGCAGCATTTGTAGCGACCGGGATGTCATACGTGATATCTGATAAAATTCTGAATATGCCATTTAATTTGAATTTAAATGCATGGCTAGTGGGAGTCTTAGGCGGCGCATTGGGAGTTGGAGTTGCGGGTGTGTTGGGTAGTCGCAGCGTTGTTTCACAGCCGCCATTGCAAACCTTAAGAAAGCTTTCCTTGTAGTTTTCATTGGTAAAAACTATCAACTTTCACGTTTACAACTGAAGTAAATCGAGCAAATTATTGAGGTGCATTACAATGAGTTTACAGACGAATCTATTGAAAAATTTTCAATAATGTAATATGCGCCATGCTCTAGATTGAACATATGGACTCAAAGATATATATGTAATCGCTATAAAGCATTCAGCTAAAAACCGAACATCTTTTCGGTAAACGTTTAGTCGGAATCTCATTGGAAAATAAAGTTAGGAAAATAAAGTTATGGAAATAAAGTTATGGAAATAAAGAAGGGAAGCGGAATAGCCTTGCTGCTGGCGGCGGTAGGCATGCTGAGCGCTTGTGGCAGAGGTGATGACAACAATCCTCCGGTTGCAGAAGCTCAATTTATAACAATTGATGAAGATGTGATAACGAATATCAAGCTTACGGGGCTTGATAGCGATGCTGATGTCTTAAGCTATAAAATTACCACTGTGCCGAGTAATGGCAGTTTGAATGGTATAGTGCCAAATCTCAGTTATAGCCCAAATGCTAATTTTAATGGCGAAGATACTTTTGAATTTTCGGTGAGCGATGGCAAGGCGGAAAGTGAAATCGCAATCGTGCGTATCACCATAAATCCATTGGATGACATACCTATTGCAGAAACAATAACCGCAAATACCAAAGAAGAAGAGGCCGTTACGATTGAGCTTAAAGGCAGCGACCCCGAAGGTGCGACGCTAAGCTATATCGTGAAAGCCAACCCCAGCAATGGAACGCTGAGTGGCACAATGCCTAATCTTCTTTATACGCCGAGTCTTGATTTTAATGGAATAGATACGTTTAGTTTTACAGTGAATGATGGTGGGCTAGAGAGTGCAGAAGGAATAGTTAACATTACTGTAAACCCAGTGAATGATGCACCTTCGGCTGAGAGTCAAAGTTTGACGATGGATGAAGATGTGCCGAAAGCTTTTGTTCTTACGGGTAGCGATATTGATGGAGATACATCGCTCAATTATTTAGTTGTCTCTGGGCCGACTAGTGGTTCTCTAACTGGTACAGCACCTAATTTGATTTATACGCCAAGCAGCAATTATTACGGTACTGATGAAATTAGTTTTGTGGTTAATGATGGTTCGCTAGATAGCGTTTCAGGTGTTATCACATTTGAGGTGAGACCGGTAAATGATTTTGTGGATAATCACGCTGCAAGTGTTGTGATAGGGCAGGTTGATTTTGATAGTACCGATAAAAACCAAACTAATACTGATACACCGAAAGAAAACACACTTAAATCACCCTATGGAAATTCCAGTGTAGCTAATGGCGTATTGTATTTACCTGATGCTGGGAATAGGAGAATACTTGGTTTTAATGCCATTCCAAATGAGTCAAATGCGAGCGCTAATTTTGTAATAGGCCAGCCAGATTTTTCAACAACAAATACTACGCTAAGTGATGTTGGTACTGATAGCCCTCAGTCAGTTTCGTTTGACGAGAATAGAATGTTTGTCGTTGAAGAAGCCGTGAATCGTGTATTGATTTGGAACAGTATCCCGACAAGTGGGGGAGTTCCAGCTGAGATTGTATTAGGGCAGGATAATTTTGGTTCAAGTACTGCAGGGTGTACATCGGTAAATTTTTCATCTCCTGAATCACTCTGGGCAGCAAATGGAAAGTTGGTTGTGGCTGATCGTAGTAACAATCGCGTACTTATTTGGAATAACATACCCTCTGATAATAATGTTCAAGCAGATTTGGTATTGGGCCAGCAGGACTTTAATCATTGTGGGGCAAATGACCTGGATAATGATGGAAACTCAGATTCACCGAGTGCTTCTACATTAAATGAGCCTGCGGGTGTTTGGACTGATGGAACAAAGCTAGTTGTTTTGGATTATAGTAATCATCGTGCTCTGATCTGGAATACCTTTCCTAGTAGTAGCTTTGCGCCAGCGGATATTGTATTAGGTCAAAATGGTTTTGACGTAGGGACAGTGAATAATGGAGTTTCTAACCCAACCGCCTCTACGCTTAATTCGCCTTATAATGGCGTGTATTCAAACGGTCGACAATTGTATATCACCGATTCTGAAAACAACCGAGTGTTGATTTGGAATGAATTTCCATCAATAAATTTTGCTCCGGCAGATGTCGTTCTAGGGCAGGTAGATATGTTTTCAAATACACCGAATGCTAGTGCAGCTTCACTCAATTTTCCCGCTGGAATATATCTGCATGGTAGTCAGCTAATAGTGGCCGATGGCGGCAATAACCGCTATTTGATTTACAATGAATAAAAAGGTCTCAATATAAAATCAAAACCAATTAATCAGCGTTTCATTTTTATTCCGTGACTTATGAATGGTTCTGCGTTTTTTCTTGCTCGGGCGCTCAAACTTCCAGCCGGTTGTATCTTGTAATAACGCAGGTACGTCCGGTACCAGAGAGCGTGCGGTTATCGAGCCTGTACCGCTCGCATGCGCGACATAAAAGCCAGTGCCGAGAATTCCAAAAAGTGTTTCTCCCAGCACAAATTCAGATTGTGCAATGACTCCTAGGTCTAACTTCTTATTAGTTACTGCAATCGTATCAGATATCGCACTGCGGATTTGCAGCTGATCGATTAAAGAGTTGCTTGAAAGGTTATTGATAGCTGTACCATTAAGGTTGTCGATATAACCGCGTGCAGCACTAAAATTAATGTCTATTTTTCCATTTGGGTCAACGGCCACAATAATAGGATCTATCGTTGAAGCACCAAAAGATCCCGCAGAATTCAACACTGTATTTTGCGCGGCGATGTTAATGGTTTCCTCTGTTCCTTTGCTTCTTACTCCAGTAGTGGTATCAATAAATGGCGTGCTGGTATTGCTTAATATACTTCCGGTAACAGAATTAACGGTTACCGTACCATTAGGTGCTGAGAGTAAACCCAGCGCTACATTTCCTGTGTTAGCAGTGACTACAATATTAGCAAAATTTGAGGTAATGCTGGATAGACTATCTTGGTTAAAAGAACCGCTTGTGTAGTCAATGTTTTGGTCAACGTATAGTTTTCCGGTCGTTAAGGCATCTGCCAAAGTCGTTACATTCAAATAAGTCAGTGCCGAGTTTTGATCAGAGCTATTGAGTAGAATATTAGCTTCGCCTGAAGTTAACGTTAGCCCAAACGTATCCCCGGTTGCACTTTCGTCTTTGCCAAATAATAAGGTATTGCTTAGATCAATAATACCATTGCCTAAACTTGTGTTGATTGTTACATCAGAAGCTAGCACAACATTAGCAGTCAGTCTGTCAGGTGTTGGACTCTTTAAACTTATCCCTGTGCCCTGAGTAGATATATTACCGTTCAACACTATTTTATTACCTGAAGTCGCAGTAATCGAGCCAAATAGAGTTCCATTTGTTAAGTCCCCTAATAGAATGTCACCATTTGTTGATGTCAACGACCAATCAAAGAGAGGCGTGGTGATTCCACTACTCATTGTAGCAAGCGCTAAATCTATATTGTTCAGCGTGGTGATATTTCCGAATGCTTTGCTGCCTCCATTAGATTGAATATTCAAAAATGCAAGCGGTACTTTACTACCCACGGTGCCAAGTTCGACCATGCCTTCATTGGCAATCACCGTGAGTGAACCATCACCGTCGATCTTGCCACCGTTGAGCTTAACAATGCCGGTGTTTGCTGTGCTTTCAAAAACAACATCACCGATCATATAAACTTGTGGGGCTTGAGATAAGTTAATGCTGTTCTCACCAACTGCCATAATGTTTGCGTTATTGAAAAAAGTTTCGCCGGAGTTGATAACGGTCAAAGAAGACAGCGCATTATTCGTTTCCTGACCCATGCTGTTAATAGTAACCGTCCCGTTACCTGGTGTGTTTAGTGTCAAGCTAAACGTACCATTAACTGCGCCACCATCCATTGTGATTATGCCATTATCACGGGTCGCTAGGGTAATATCGTTGCCTAATAGAATATTGCTTGCATTGGAAAAATTAATGCCCGTTTTTCCGGTGGTGATATTACCTTCTAAGGTGCTTAGGCCTGAACTCGCGACGGTTAAACTTCTCAAAGTGGCCGTGTCGCCGATAGTGCTGAGGGTTAAATTTCCCGAGCCCGTATTGATGGATAAAGCTCCAGGGCCTTGAATCCCAGTGCTTGAAAGGTTTAGCGAGGCATTGCTTGCCGAGGTATTAAAATCTGTATCGTTGGCTAATGTTATGCTGCTCAGACCACTCATATCGATAGATGAAGTCGTGCCCGATGAAATAATATTTCCGGCAAACGATAAAATGCCATTGCTACGCATGGTTAGGTTTTTGCTGATATTGAGAGTACCTGCATTGCTGAAATTCAAATCCTTCACGAAGTTCATGGTTCCACCTAGGAAAGTTTCGCCCGAGTTATTTATCGTTAGGCCTGCATCGCCATTAACGCTGGTGCCGACAGCCAAATTGACTTTCGCAGTTGCATTGTTGGCAGTAATGATTGAGTCTCCTACAAAGTTAATTATTTTTGTGCCGCTTAAATCAAGTGTGTTAGTTACGGTGATGTTTCCAGTAATGGTTAATAATTTGTCACTGCCAATGCTTAAAAATGCCAGTGCTTCCGTGGTACCGATACTATTCAAGTTGATTGGTCCAGTCGTTGAATAAATAGCAAGTGAGCCGCTATTATCTTGGTTGCCGTTGATTCCCACTGTGGCTACATCAAGTCCACCGTCCGCACGGATTGTTATTGAACCATCGGCAACAATATTGGTGACCGCAGAAAAGTTGACTTCGCCCGTGGTGTTGATATCACCTTTTAAGGTTAATATTCCATTGCTTGCATTGATGGTTAATGATAGTACGGGTGCAGTGGTTTTCCCGATATTGCCGAGGATGATATTTCCCCCTGTTGATTGTACTGTGAGTGCAGCCTGAGCTATTCCACGATTAATATCGGTTCCACTAAGATCTATATCACTCGCTGCGCTAATGGTTGTGTCTCCGTTAAGATTGAAACCGGAAGTAGTTGCTAAAACAAGATTTCCCGCTGCGGTTACCGCCGAAGCGAGGTTGCCTGCAGAGCCAAAAGCGATTGAGTTACCCGTCAAGGAAAGGGTGCTGTCTGCGCCCTTGGTTTCCAGTATTCCAGCGATTGTGAGCACCTCTTTTGCATTCAAAAAAATAGATTCTGTGGTTGTGACTTTGGCAGCATCCAGTATATTAATGTTATTGCTATTAGCGGTTAATCGGAAAAACTTGTTTTCTGCACCTGCGAAGCTAAGGATTCCACCATTGTTTATTTCTATAACTTTGTTGGCAAACGTTGAAGCGTTTAACGGGTCATTGTAGGTAAAAAAAACATCACCGTTAGTGGATTCAAAAATATATTTTGATGTTACATCAAATACCTTAAGTTGCGTGTTTCCGATATTAAGGTCATTGCTATTGCCGCTTGTTGCTTCTTGCAAAAATATATTTCCACTGGAATTAGCGAATGTGAGCTCTTCTACCGTTATCGTTGAAGAAGATGTTGGGGTATAAGTTGGTGTATCTATCTTAAGTTTACTGATGCCTGAAATATTTTTATGGATGATATTATTCGACTGAAGGTTTAATGCAGCACCAAGCGTGTTAGTCTGAATGTCGGATAAAGTCATTGCATTTTTTGCAAATATGTCAGTGCTTATATTATCTATATTGATGGTATTTGCGGCTATATTTATAGTGTTATCAGCATAGATGTTGTTAATGTTGGCGAGCAAAATATTTGCGCCAGCTATAGAGCCATCGTCACTAATGAGTACTGATGAAATCTTTTCCCCATCAATATTTTTTCCGATGTCTCCAGTAATGGTGAAAGTAGTGTTTGTGCTGCCATCAATGACTAAGGAACTGGTTGAATTAGCCAATAGATTGCCGTTAATTGAAATATTTCCGTTACTTGATAAGTTTAAGTCTTGGTTTAATAAAACATTACCTGTTAGTGCGATGTTGGAACCGGATAGGCTTTTAAAAATAAAATTTCCCGTGTTCGAAGATAATCCTCCATTTATAATGGTATTTCCTGATAGGTGTTGCACACCATTCGCAAAAGTTGTTTCGCCGAGTGTGACTGTGCCGCTATTTAGGAATATCGTATTGCCATCGATTTTGTTCGCAACACCCTTTAATGCAATCGAATAATTTCCGCTGCTTGCCGCTAAAGATTCGCTAATCAATGTATTTGCAAAGCTAATATCGCCAGCTGATTTTGCTATGCTTATAGTGTTAAATACACCCGTTTCGGTAACTGTTTGATTTGATGCTCCAGAAAATATAACCGCACCATTGTTGGCGTTAAATGTTCCTCCGTTATTTGTCCAATTACCCGAAACAAGCATCGTAGCGGAGGTGTTATTAAACGTGCCCCCGGAGAGCGAAAACTCTTTACTGCTAATCGCCACCGCGTTGCCATTAAAGTTACCGGCGCTATTTAACAGAATGTTATCGACGGTTAAGCCATCCAGCAAGTTGATGGTAGATGCGCCGGAAGCGGTGAGATTATAAAAATTACCGTTGTTGCTGGTAATGTTTTGGGTGCCGGTAGTGCCATCAAAATTGAGGGTACCGTTATTCGCGTTGAACGTTCCGCTATTAATCCAATTTCCGCTAACGGTAAATGCTCCACTGGTTGCATTTAGGATGGCGCCATTTGCAATCGAAACGTCACCATTAATATCCCAAGCGCCCGCTGCTGGCGTTGAATTGAAGAGACCGCCGGTAATAGTTAAACCGCCAGCGGTTATATTTTTTCCGTTGGTATCGAAATTTCCGGTGTTATTTGAGAGGACGTTATTGACGATTAAGTCATCGAACAAGCGGATAGCCGATGCGCCGGAAGTCGTGAGATTATAAAAATTATTGCTATTGCTGGTAATGTCTTGAGTGTCACTCGTGCCATTAAAGTTGACCGTGCTGTTGTTATGCGTGAAGACGCCACCGGTATTTAACCAATTCCCCGAAACAAACATCGTAGCAGAAGTGTTATTAAACGTGCCCCCGGCGAGCGAAAAATCTTTACTGCTAATCGTTACCGCGTTGCCATTAAAGTTACCGGCGCTATTTAACAGAATGTTATCGACGGTTAAGCCATCTAGCAAGTTGATGGTAGATGCGCCGGAAGCGGTGAGATTATAAAAATTACCGTTGCTGCTGGTAATATTTTGGGTGCCGGTAGTGCCATCAAAAGTGACGGTGCCATTATTGGCGATAAAGCTTCCGCCGTTGTTTGTCCAGTTGCCGGCAATATTGATTGAGTTTGATTCACTTGCTTTTGTATCAAGTGTGCCAGTAGTGATGGTTAAACCGTTACCGATAACCAGTGCATCGTCAAGTATAAAAGCGTCATTACCACTCGCGCTCGCAATTTCAAGGTTAAAATAATCGGTAGCCCCAAAGTCTTTTATAATGAAAGTGCTATTACCCCCGGTGCCGGTATATTTCACCGTGCCGGAATCGGTGTCCATGTTAGTGATGGTCAGGGCTTCATTGCCCTGCAGCTGCAGAGTGCTTGCATTGTCTAAAGTGACAATGTCAAGCCCGTTTCCAGCCAGGGAGAGTGTATCGTTATTAGCGATACTTAAAGTGTCTGTGGCTTTTAAATCAGCAGCCAATTGAAAGGTCTCATTACTCGTGCCGTCGATAATGAGATTATTATAATCGGTAGCCCCAAAGTCTTGGATGGTGAAGGTGTTATTACCCCCGGTGCCGATATATTTCACGGTGCCGGAATCGGTGTCCATATTGGTGATGGTCAGGGCTTCATTGCCTTGCAGTTGCAAGGTGCCGGCATTGTCTAAAGTGACAATGTCGAGCCCGTTTCCAGCTAAGGAGAGCGTATCGTTATTAGCGATGCTTAAGGTATTAGTGGCTTTTAAGTCGGCGGCCAATTGAAAGGTCTCATTACTCGCGCCGTCGATAATGAGATTATTATAGTCGGCAGCCCCAAAGTCTTGGATGGTGAAGGTGTTATTACCCCCGGTGCCGATATATTTCACGGTGCCGGAATCGGTATCCATGGTGGTGATGGCCAGGGTTTCATTGCCTTGCAGTTGCAAGGTGCCGCTATTTGTTAATGTACCAAGTGTAAAATTTTGACCCGATAAGCTAAAGGTTTTACCGCTATCTATAGTTAGTATAGTGTTGATGCTAGTCGTATCTTGAAGCGCAACGTTATTTGATGCACTGGCAGAATTAAAGGCACTTCCACCGCTGGTGATGGTTTGCTCTGTTATTCCATCAAAATCAATGCTGCTACTGTTATGGTTAAATATTCCACTGTTTGTCCAATCGCCTGCTACGGAAAAGTTGCCTGCTGTTGCGTTTAGAATAGCGCCACTGGATACCGAAACATTGCCATTGACATCCCATGTTCCAGCCGTAGATTCAGAATTGAATGTACCATCGGCAACAGTTAGTTCACCCGCTATAATATTTTTTCCGTTAGTATCAAAGTTGCCACCTGATGTGAGTGTGTTTGAAGCTAAGTTAAGATGTCCGTTTAGCGTTGTGCTAGTTGTGCCTGTGCGGTTAAGTTCACCGCCTAGAATAATCGTGTTATCGGACTCACCTAAAGTAAGTGTCGCTACGTTATTGAGCAGTGCGCGAGTATTTGCGTCCGCATTGCCTTGAGCAAAGTTAAGGTTTGATAAGTTGCTTACTGCTGAAGCATTTATACTAACGTTGTCGGCTGCACCGCTGGATGCATCAAGCGTTAGTGCAAAGCTTGATGCATCAAATATTTTTGAATCAGAGTCGTCAAAAGTAATCTTACTTGCATCAATTCGTACATCACCGGTGAGTATGGTATTTCCAAAAGTAGCATCTGCATCAGCATTATTAGCTGCATTTCGAACGGTTAATGTGTTTGCAAGATTAGTCGCTGTTTGATCACTTCGGTCCAACGCGCCCAGTAAGGTGACATTGCCCGTTCCGCCGAGTGATAAGGTGTCAACGGCGTTAATTTTCGTAACGGTGTTTGCGGTGGCTGTTCCTTGAAGAATACTCAGGTCGTCTAAATTACCCACATTAGATTTAATATCAATTTCACCTGTTGCATTAATCGATAAAGCATTATTGGCCGCATCCAGTGTCGTGCCGTTGAACTTTATGTTGTTGACTTTGATTGTAGTTGCGTTGCCCAGGGTAACATTTGTTGTGAAATCTAACGTGTCGGCAACAGTGGATAGGTCTATAGACCCTTTGATATTAACCGTATGTGTCTGTAAATCATTGGGTGCTTTAGGGCCGTTGCCGGTGCCATCACCATTCCCTCCTTTTGTTGTGGCGGTGCCGATAGTGAATGTGTTCACATTTTGGAATTTAACTAACTCTGATTGCATAAGCTGCGACGAGTCGTCAGATTCGGAAATGCTAAGTTTTGCGGACTCATTATTATGCTGGGATAAAGCAATATTTATATTACCATTGTTTGTACCACCTGCATCTATTTTGATCGCGTTAGCTAAATCAAAATCAGCTGCAATGAAAGTGATGTTTCCACCATTGCTGTTGATGGAGCCTCCGGCTCCAAATATTATACTCCCCGCGCCGTCTGCCGCGTTTGAAGTTGAATGTGGTGAGTCTGCTTCTAAATGGATGTCTGTTCCTGCGGTGTTGTTTGTTGTAATCGCAGCATTTACATTAATATTATTTCCTGCTTGTAAATTAAATTCGGTTGCTGCATTTCCTAAAGCAACGGCACTGTCTACAGTAATATCATTTGTTGCTTGCAGGATGATCTTGCCGCTGAGGGTTTCTAGATTGCTAGCGAGAAGCTCACTATTAGTAGCTTCGGCATCAGCAAAGCTGACTTTGTTGTCTGATACATCATAGCCGCTGGTGCTTGCAGTGGCGACTATCTTGATATTCAATGGATCAAACAATATAGTCCCACTCTCACCCATGGCTGCACTCGTATCGATAGCACCCATCGTGGTTAGTGTTTGCTTGCCCGAAACTTCGACAAATCCACCATTCCCAGATTGGCTACCCCCCATTGCTTCGATGCTGCCATAGTATTGAGTAAAAATATCCGACCAGATAATAACTTCACCACCGTTGCCGGTGGTATTTGCATTGGCTTTAATGTTGACGTTTGCTGCGACGATGGTTTTTTCCGCGTTTTGAATGACAGCGTCTTTGCCCTGGAAAGTACCGCCTACTAGGATTTTCCCGCCACCGGTTTCGCCTGCAGCATCGACTGAAGAATCATCAAGCAGACCCACGAGTTTGCCCAGAAATTTTACGAATCCTCCGATGCCGGATTCCGCAGAAACATCGGTCACGCTATTGCCGGTTGTTATGGTCATATTATCTGATTCAATATGCACTAAGCCGCCATTGCCGTTGTTACCGGTTGCGAGTATCTCGCCGCTGTGAATAACCGGTGCGCCGATACCGACGAGATGAATTTCTCCACCGATGTTTGCGATACGTCCGGCTTCGATCAGGCCTTCGTTATTAATGGCTTGGTCAAATACGCCCTGGGCTGTTTTTGCGGTTAAAGCAATGGTGCCGCCATTGGCTTGTAAGCTGCCTGAGTTTTTTATCGCATCTTTTACTTGTTGGTCGTTATTAATCGTTTCAGCATCAACTGCAAAGCGAATCAGCCCATCGCCATCAAAATCTATCGTGGCTTGGCGACCCGAGGCAAGATTGATATGTCCGTAATCGGCGATGATGGTGCCTTGGTTGTCTACGGAGTTGGCAACTAAACTAACCGAACCACCGGTTGCCGCGTGGATTAAACCACGGTTGATAATTTGACCATTGTTATGCTTATCCGCTGCTAATACGTAGCGGCCATTGCCTTGATCGTTAATATTGAGAGTGGTGGCAATAATGCTGTTAACGTCGATGACAGCGTTTTTCCCAAAAATAAAACCATTGGGGTTTTGTAAAAATAGCCGTCCGTTAGCATTAATTGTGCCGAGTATTTGGCTCGCGTTTTGGTCGTAAATGCGATTAATTGCAACCGCAGCAGCCGAAGGTTGGATGAAATTGACACTTTCAGCGGCATTGACGTTGAATGTTTGCCAGTCCAGAGACGCGGTATTTGATGACTGAGTAATTTGCGTGACATTACCGGATTGCTTAATGCTCGCTTCACCCGAGGTGACTTCTCCACCTGTGGGAGCGGCATAAACGGATGCTGCGCCAATGATAAATGAGCTTGCCGCCAGTGGGTAGAGGAGGCTTGCTATATAATGTGGTTTAGCGTGAGATTTGAGGCTAAATGTTGTCATCAATGGTTTACCTGATTTCAATGGGTGTACCTCGGATAATGTTTAAAATTTCCGAATAATGAAAGACTAAAAGTTGTAACTTAAACTAAAATAAAATTTTGGTGACAGCGAGTCATCGCCGATCGGCATTGCAAGTTCTGTTTTAACATTAAAACCTTTGTTGTTAATTAACATCATGCCTAATCCTATTCCTGTCAATGAAATACTGCCATCTTCATTTCTAATTGATTGATTTCTATAGCCTTTGGCATAATCAAAAAATGTTGAAAATTGCAGTGCTTGTAACCAGCTTACATTGGTCATGACGGAGGATTTAGCGATCCATTCCAGTGAGAAAAAACCAACTTTATCCATTAAGGCTTGGGCAACTGGATAAGCGCGTACGCTGTTCGGGCCACCTACGATCATTTGCTCGAGTGAGACCAAAGGGTCTGCACTATAGAGTCCTTGGCTGCGAATTAATAAATACTGGTTATTGAAAAAATCGCTATCAAATAATCGGAACAAAGGCTGTATCCGTGAATAGTCCAGTCGGTATTTACCAAATGATCCGCTTGCATTGGCACGACTTGATGTGCCGTCATATTCATTCATCGCGCCGAAAAATCCGCCAACGCCGCGATAAGCCGTTAGGCTGAGAATATTATTGCCTAGTTTATCCGTGTTTTTAATGACTAGGCCTAGGTTGAATACTGATAAACGGTCGCGATTCGTTGAGGCTTGGCCGCTGATAACTTCTGAATATTTATGGGCGAATTGAGCAATCGTTTGCAGGTTAAAGTGGCGCTTTCTGACGAAGTATTTTTTAAGATAAATATTTGCAATTTTAGATTTTCCATTAAAATCTAAGCGTGATAAAAAGTTGCCTATTTTATATTTATTTTGGCTATACCCTGAGCCGAAAAACAGATCAAAAGGGACTAATGGAAATTCATAATTGGTATTACCGTATAAGCTATTTCCTGTAGCGCCGGGTTTACCTGAAAATAAGAGATTAAATGTTAGTTTGTCCGTATTATAGGTGGGATTATTTAACTGACCATTAAAGTGGTAGCGATAACGCCCGGCAAATTCACTGCCGTGATTATCTATATTGACAGAGGAGCGAAGTTTTTGCTCATTTCTTACTTGCACCTTAAGTATTGCGGCACCTTGCTGCTTGCCAGGTGTAAAAACGTTACTGGTTTGCAGGCCAGGGTAATCATTCAGTTTTAATAAAGCATTTTCAATGGATTCTTTTTCTATTGGCTGATTGAGTAATGCGTTAAACGGCTTTAGAATTTGCTGGTTTTTATAGCTCTTATTTTCTTCTATTTCGATACTTTCAAAATTGCTTTCGAGGATTTGAATTTTGACGATACCATCTTTTATTCTTTGCTCGGGTACGAAAGCGCGTGCTAAAAATAGTCCTTTTGAGCGATAATACGTGGTTATTGTCGTAGTAACGTGACGCAGGTCTTCAATGGTGAACCCGTGTTCGGAGTCTTTGCGGATGAGTTCAATAATGTGGTTAAGCTCAGCGATGTCAATACCAAGGCTGGGTCGGTTCGTGGTGCCTGTGAGTTCAAATTTTGTGACCTTAAGCCGTGGTACATCATCATCTGGCGCTGCAGTGATTGCTTCTACTGGTGTGGGTTGAATGAGCTGTTGCTTACGTTTGTTGAATTTAGGCTTTTCCTCAAGTCGCGGCTCCAGTGCGCCGGGTAGCGCGGCATCGGGGGATGCTGAGAAACCCGCTATGGGAAACCCGCCTATAATAATAGAGATGAATAGCCGTTTACCGCAAAGTTTATACGCTGAAGACATGTTTTTTTTTCGTCGCATGGTTAGGCTCGTGTCGTGTGATTTACATAAGCTCGCTGAATTGAAGCACGCCATAAGAAATACTTGGTTTTTAAGTCATTGCTAATACCTGAGCGAGTTTGATCGAAAATGGTATGCAATCAAGCTTGTTCTAAGTCGGTTGGTCAACACCTATATCGCAAATGTCGCGGGTATATTCTTCGAGCGGCTTCCTAGTAACTATGCCGTAAAATTTTCATTTAGCAAAGTGAGTTCGTTCACATGTGTTACGCATTTATTGAATAATAATGCTAGCCAGTATTAGCGTAAACGTGTTTGATAGCAAGTGTATTGCAAAAAACAAACTCTTGGGATATGCTGATTTGCTGCTTTGGTATCTATACTTATCACTAGTTATTATTTAACCGATATGGAATACTTTGAGGAGCTATCCTAAAATTCCGTTTTAAAGCGATAACTCAAGATTTAGAATTTCCTATTTTGATATCTAAAACAAGGGCGTTAGTACATATATTGATCATTTAATTACGAATGAGATGACTAACATGATAGATGGTTTTAATGAATTAGGAACGGTACCTATTAGTGCTGATGCGCCGGGCGGGGCTTCAGCTCGATATGAGCCGGAATTTGAACAGCTTAATGAAGAGATCGCAAAGCAAGAATCTCTTTCCACTGAATCTATAAACTGGTCTACGGTTGTAGATCTCTCCAAAACAATCCTCCAAAAAAAATCAAAAGATTTACTGGTGGCGTCTTATCTGAGTCGCGGTCTGTTAGAAAATCACGGCTATGAGGGTCTGTCTATTGGCTTGGGCATTATTAAAGACTTGGTGGATACACATTGGGATCATTTGTTTCCACCGGCAAAAAGACTGCGAGCAAGAAGCACGGCGATAGAGTGGCTTGCTGAAAAAGCAGGCGAAGCTATTGTTGCAAAGCCGCCGAATGGTAATGATTCCGAGAATGTATTGCGTGTTGCGTCGTTGTTGCGGGAAGTCGATGGCTTGTTGTTTGATAAAATGGGCGATAGTGCGCCATCATTGGCGGCTTTGAATAAACCGCTAAAAGAATACAAACGCGCCGCAGAGCATGTGATGAAAGTGGCGGAAGCAAAGGCGGTGCAACAGGAAGCCACGCCAGCGTCGGTATCCGCTACTGCAAATGATCCGCTTGCGCAAGCTGCTACTCCGTTATCACCAGTGTCGCAGGCATCGCAGCAAAGTTCTGCTCGCCAACGTAGCGTCTCAAACCCATCCTCGCCAGTGAGTGGGATGGCGCTAGCAGGAGAGCTTGCTTCGGAGACAGATGCACGTAAGGTGCTTAAGCAAATTCAAGAAGCCGCTCGCAATCTCACGGGTTTTTGGATGTCAACAAAGCTTGTTGATCCGCGGATATATCGGATTAATCGCATGGCTGCCTGGTTAAATATCCAGCGAGCACCGATGCTAAATACGGGTTCAGATGAAGGTATTACACCTATTCAAGCACCCGCCCCTGATAAAAGAAAATCGCTGCAAGCAATGTTTTCTCAAGGCCAGTTTGCCGAAGTGATTCCGCAACTTGAACAAGTCGTGGCAAAGTCGCCGTATTGGTTTAATGGGCACCGTATGGTGTCATTAGCACTTGGTTCTTTGGGAGCAAGCTATGCAGATGCAAAAAATGCGTTGAATGGTGAGGTAGCCCACTTTCTAAATCGCGTACCTGAGGTTATAAAGTTAAAGTTCGCTGATGGAACCCCTTTTGCTGATGAGCAAACAATGATGTGGTTAACGACGGAAGTCTTGAGCGACGGAGCTTCGTCTACTGAATCAGAGATTCAAGAATCGGAGTCTTGGCTTGTAGGTATGGCCGATGCCCAGTCTGCGGCGGCGGGTGGGAAGGTGGAAAAAGGGATTCATATTCTTGAAGCAGGTATTGCCAGCTCGGCAGGTATGCGCGAGCAAATGTATTGGCGGCTTGCGCTGGCAGAATTTTTAATTCAAATCGGGAAGCTTAATGTGGCTATACCTCAATTGGAAATGATGGCAAGAAATGCGACGCAATATCAGCTCAATGAATTTGAGCCAAAGCTAGCGGCGGCTATTCAAAAACATCTTTATGAAAGCTATGCAAAGTTACTGGAAGTGAATAAAAAAGAGCAAGACCTAGAAGTGCAGAATAAATTAAATAAGGCGTTTGCGAATCTTTGTGAGTTAGATCCGTTAAGTGCAATGTCAATAAAAGGAGAATAATCATGTCCTCAGATGGTTCGGTAGCACCTAAAGAACGAATAAATGTCGTTTATAAATCGCATGTTGGTGATAAAACTGAAGAGGTAGAATTGCCCTTAAAGCTTTTGATGGTTGGGGATTATACCGGGCGCGAAGATGATAATGTGATTGAGGATAGGCCGCCGATAAATATCAATAAAGATAATTTTAATGATGTGATGAAAAGTTATAATTTGACGCTTGATATCGCGGTGGAAAACAAATTAGATGATAAGGAGGATGGTGATTTAGCCGCATCCTTAGCATTTAATAATATCAAGGATTTTTCACCGGATAGCATTGCTAATCAAGTTCCTGAATTGAAAAGTTTATTAGAGTTAAGAAAAGCCTTGTTAGCCTTGAAGGGGCCATTAGGTAATGTTCCTTCATTTCGTAAGGCGATTCAAAATATTGTTACTAATGATGCTTCTCGATTAAAAATCATGAAAGAGCTAGGTGTAGAATAAACGCCGACGGGCAAGCCGGTTTAAATCCGTCCGAATTTAGGAGACTTAATCAATGTCAGATACGCAAAACGAAAACTTAGCAGCCGTCGCCGAAGCAACAGAAGTTTCAATGCTTGATCAAATTATGCAAGAAACGCGTTTAAAACCAGATGATGAAGGTTATGAAACCGCAAAACGAGGTGTAGAGGCGTTTATTTCTAACTTGTTAGAGCCTTCCAAACAAGGTCAAAAAGTTGAGCAGAAATTAGTTGATCAGTTTATTGCTGAAATAGATGGAAAAATTAGCAAGCAAGTTGATGTCATTATTCATAATGATAAATTTCAAGAAATTGAATCGGCATGGCGGGGTTTAAAGCAAGTTATTGATCGAACCGATTTTCGTGAAAATATTGGCATCGAAATGATCTCTGCAACTAAAAGCGAGCTACGTGAAGATTTTGAAGATGCGCCAGATGTAACAAAGTCTGGGCTATACCAGCATGCCTATACGGCAGAGTATGGGCAATTTGGAGGCAAACCCTATGGTGCCATCATTGCAAATTATGCGTTTGGCCCTAAAGCACCTGATATTTCATTAATGCAAAGCCTTTCCAGTGTGTCTGCAATGTCGCATGCGCCAACGATCGCGGCAGCAGGCCCAGAATTTTTTGGTTTGGATAGTTTTGCAGGTTTGCCAAATATGAAAGACTTGGAATCTGTTTTTGAAGGGCCGCAATATGCAAAATGGCAGTCTTTTAGGGAGTCTGATGATTCGCGAAATATCGCATTAACCTTGCCTCGCTTTTTATTACGCCAGCCCTATGGTGAAGAAAACCCCATTAAGGAATTTAACTACACTGAAGACGTAATGGATTCCAAAGAGAACTTTTTATGGGGAAATTCGAGTTATGCATTCGCGAGTAATCTAACCCGTAGTTTTGCCAAGTTTCGTTGGTGTCCAAATGTTATTGGTCCGCAAAGTGGGGGTGCTGTTGAGGACTTGCCTATTCATAAATATGAAGACAAGGGTGAGATCAAGGCGATGTGTCCGACTGAGGTGATGTTATCTGATCGCAAAGAGTTTGAGCTTGCAGAACAGGGTTTTGTAGGGCTTACGGTACGCAAGGGTTCTGATAACGCAACATTCTTCTCAGCAAATTCTACACAGAAACCGAAGTTTTTTGGTACCGATGAAGAATCCAAGCAAATGGAAACTAACTTCAAGCTAGGGACTGAGCTTCCTTATTTGTTTGTTATAAATCGACTTGCGCATTATATTAAAGTGTTGCAACGAGAGAATATCGGTAGCTGGAAAACACGTAGTGATTTGGATAGAGAGTTGAATACCTGGATTCGTCAGTTTGTTGCGGACCAAGATAATCCACCGGCCAAGGTGAGAAGTCGTAGACCGCTGCGTGAAGCAAAAATTATCGTGACCGATGACGCCGGAAATCCGGGTTTTTACCGTGTTGAAATGTTAGTTCGGCCGCATTTCAAATACATGGGCGCGAGTTTTACATTGTCACTAGCCGGTAAGCTAGATAAGAGTTAGTGATTTATGAAAACAGAAATTAAAGGTCTTATTCAAAAGTTAAACGCGTATTGCACACGTTCACTTGAGGCGTCGGCGGGTTTATGTGTTAACCGGTCGCATTATGAAATTTCTGTGGATCATCTGATTTTTCAGTGTCTTGATAACCCGCAAAGCGATATTCCGCTGTTGCTAAAACATTTTGCGATTGATCCTGCATCTTGGGCTAAGGGGATTCAGCAAGAAATTGAAACTTTTAAAAATGGAAATCCAGGTAAACCTGTTTTTTCTGCATCCCTGCTTAATCTTTTTGAAAACGCCTGGGTTGGTGCTTCACTGGAATTAAATCTAAGTCAAATTCGTTCCGGAATTTTGTTAGCAGAGATGGTGGATAATCCCTTGCGTTATGGAACAAATTACCTGGAAGGCATTGAGCGCCTGAATGCGGCAGATGTATTAAAGCAATTTGATGATTTAGTGCAGGTGTCAGAAGAAGATGCGCGCCCCATTGGTATGGCTGCTTCTGCGCCTGGCGATCCTGCTTCTGCGGGGCCGAAAGGGGATAGTGCGCTAGAGAAGTTCACTACTAATTTTACTGAAAACGCACGTCAGGGAAAAATAGATCCAGTATTTGGTCGTGACCGAGAGATTCGCCAAATGATTGATATCTTGGGTCGACGACGTAAGAATAACCCGATTGCAGTCGGTGAGGCCGGTGTTGGAAAAACTGCTGTGGTAGAAGGCTTGGCGCTTAAAGTGGCAGAAGGCGATGTGCCTGAATTGATTAAGGATGTTGAAATTGTAGGGCTTGATTTAGGCCTGTTGCAAGCGGGTGCAAGTGTTAAAGGCGAATTTGAAAACCGCCTTAACGCAGTGATTAATGAAATTAAATCGTCGGAAACACCGATTATCCTTTTTATTGATGAGGCGCATACTTTGATTGGTGCTGGTGGGGTGGCGGGAACAGGTGATGCTGCAAATTTACTAAAACCTGCTTTAGCACGTGGTGAATTACGTACGGTTGCTGCGACGACGTGGTCTGAATATAAAAAATATTTCGAAAAAGACCCGGCGCTTGCCCGGCGATTTCAATTAGTTAAACTTGATGAGCCTTCGGCGGACGATGCTATTGTTATCTTGCGCGGTATTCGGGAGGTGTATGAAAAAGCGCATAGTGTCTATGTGCGTGATGAAGCGATTGTTGCGGCAGCTCGATTATCGGCGCGTTACATTACGGGCAGGCAATTACCGGACAAAGCAGTGGATGTGTTAGATACCGCTTGTGCGCGGGTCAAAATCAGCTTAACGACTAAGCCAGCTGTTATTGATGACTTAGAGCGTCGCATTGCAATGTTGGAACGTGAGCAAAAAGCAATTTCCAGAGATGTTGATTCGGGTCGTTCAAAAAATACGGAGCGTTTGAATGAGGTATCCGCTGCTATTGATCAGTCTAAAACCGATCATGCAAGCTATGTCGACACCTGGGAAAAAGAGCAAGCCTCGGTGGATAAGCTCATAGAATTGCGTAGCGCAGTGGATGAGGCTGAAAAAAATGAAGAAAAGGATAAGCTCAAAACCTTAAAGCCTCAGCTTGTCGATGCGATTTCCGCACTTGAAGCATTGCAAGGTGACAAGGGCTTTGTCTCTTATGAAGTAACGGCAGATGTCGTGGGTAAAGTTATCTCCGACTGGACCGGGGTTCCATTGGGAAATATTGTTAAGGATGAAGCGGCTGCCTTGCTGAAATTTAACCAAGATATGAAATCTTGGGTCAAGGGACAAGATCATGCGGTAGATGTGATTGATGATGGCATTCGAACGGCGAAAGCGGGTTTGAATAACCCGGATCAACCGCTGGGGATTTTTCTTTTTGTGGGGCCTAGTGGTACGGGAAAAACAGAAACAGCCTTAGGTGTGGCGAACCTGCTTTATGGAGGTGATCGTTTCATGACGACCATTAACATGTCCGAATACCAAGAGAAGCACACGGTTTCGCGACTCGTTGGTTCGCCCGCAGGATATGTGGGGTACGGCGAAGGCGGTGTATTGAGTGAAGCCGTTCGGCAACGACCTTATTCCGTCGTATTGCTGGATGAGGTTGAAAAAGCAGACCTTGAAGTGATGAATTTGTTTTATCAAGTATTTGATAAAGGCAGTTTGTCAGATGGCGAAGGCCGACAAATTGATTTTAAGAATACCATTATATTTCTGACCTCTAACCTCGCATCAGATATTATTATGGAAATGTGCTCTGAAGATGTTATGCCTCCGATTGAAGAAGTGACGGAAGCTATACGCCCTGCGTTACAGGCGCATTTTAAGCCCGCTCTATTGGCGCGCATGAAAATAGTGCCTTATTACCCACTGAAAGGTGAGGTGCTTGCTGGGATTGTTAGGATTAAGCTTGCTAAAGTGGGTAAGCGTTTAAAGCAAAATCAAAAGCTTGATTTTGTCTATGATGATGCAGTGATTGAGGCAGTTACCCGTCGTTGTACTGATGTGGAGTCAGGGGCGCGTAATATTGATCATATCGTTAATGGAAGTTTGTTGCCTCAGATGTCTACGGAGGTATTACAGAATATCGGTGAAGACTCAGAGTATTCCAAGCTCTGTTTGTCGGTTGCTGAGGATGGGAGTTTTGTGACTACTTTTGCATAAAAAAGAAATAAATTAAGTTGATTTCATGTGATTCTACTCACATGCATCATCTTGATTCAGCGCTAATATAATAACTGTAAACTAACTATTCCAAATGTAATAATTTTTAAGGAGATTTAAAATGCCAATCCCCGCTTATATGTCAGTCGAAGGTGTTACTCAAGGTATGATTACTGAAGGTTCTCTGTCTGAAGAAAGTGTAGGTAGTACCTATCAAGAAGGACATGATGAACAGTTTATGGTGCAAGCTTTCGAGCATTCATTAATTATTCCAAGAGACTCGCAGTCTGGACAGCCTTCAGGGCGTCGTGTTCATCAACCATTAAGCGTGACCAAGGTCTTTGACAAGGCATCACCTTTGTTATATCAAGCAATGGTAACGGGTGAAGCATTAACTTGTCGTATCGAATGGTATCGCACCTCTGCCGAAGGCAATCAAGAGCACTATTTTACGCATGAGATTGAAGGTGCAGTTATCACCGATATCAAGGCAATTATGCCAAATTGCCAAGATCCAGCGCAGGCCCATTTTACCCATTTAGAAAAAATATCTTTTAGTTACAGCACCATTAATTGGATTCATGAGGTGGCGGGTACTGAAGGAAGTGATGATTGGCGCATTGGTAGCGGCGAATAGTCATAAGTCAACAAAGCTGAGCGGCTCTGTGTAAGTGGCTCAGTTTTTTATTGTTGTTAGGTCATAGGTTTTTTACCTGCTAAGTGATTCAATTAAATAATGTTTTATCTGTTATCAAGAGACCGTTTCACAAAAAATAGTTTTTCTCAGTATTCTTCGAGGGTGAACGCTGCTGGGTCGAAAAATACATATCATGCAACAGCCTCATTAGGAGAAAGCAAGTCTTTGCGTTTGATTGTTATCATTGCCTGCCTCGGTTTTTTGTTGGCAGGCTGTGCTTCTAATCCAGATTTAAAAATTAATCCAGAAGACTGGGTTTACGAAGACCGAGCAATCAGCATAAAAATTGATGCGCCATCCGATGTAAATGTCGTCAATGGTCGGCCTCATGCTTTATCTATTGGCGTATTTCAGCTCAGTGATCCCAATACATTTATTGGTTTAACCGGAACACGTGATGGAGCCATCGAATTACTTAATAAGGGCAAGATCGATGATACCGTGGCTGATTTTAGAAGAATTACAGTTCAACCGGGTGAGCTTCGTGTAGAGGTATTTAATCGTGCCCAAAAAGCAGAGCATGTTGGATTGATTGTTGGGTATTATGAGTTAAATGTGAATCATGATAAATATCTATTCAAAATTCCAGTTAAGGCGACCAAGCGCGGTATTGTAGAAAAATTATTAGTTTCAATGAAGCTTATCGCCAATGAGGCTAAGGCATTACCTGATAAGCTAAATATTGAAGTGTTTCTAGGTCGAGATGGGACTAAGCAAATGAAAGAAGTTTTCCCACTTTCTCATGACGATTCAAGTTAATTATTTTCAATTTTCAATTCGTTATAAGTTTTTAAGCATTTAGAATAAATCAGATCTGTCGTGTGAGGTGACATGTGTCGGACTTAAAACCTGTTTTTTGGCATCAAGGATTATTTTTACAGCCACAACATTTTCAGTTAACGGATCAGTTTCATCAGTCATTGCTGTCAACTTATCAACGATTCTCCCAGCCTTATTTTTGGGGAACGAGCAATTTAAAATTAGTCACTACTGCGTTAGAGCATCGTCAATGCGAAGTTGAAAGCGGAGAGTTCATTTTCCCTGACGGAACCTATGTTAATTTGCCCGAAAATGCGGTTTTACAGTCGCGTTCATTTGCGGAATCATGGCTAGAGGTTGATAAGCCGTTTACGATTTATCTAGGTCTCCGAAAATCTTCAGCCTTTGATAATAATGTGACCGAAATTAATGATATGGGCGAAGCATCTGTGGTGAAAACCCGTTATGTTACGCGCTCAACGCCGGATGAAGTGAAAGATGGCTATGCAGATGGCCCGGTAGCGAGCGTGAAGCGTTTGACCCATGTGTTAAAAATATTCTGGGAAACTGAAAAAGACGATTTGAATGAATATCAGCTAATCCCGATTGCACAAGTTGTTATGGATGGAAGCATGATTCAATATGCGCCTGATTTCAATCCTCCTGCACTAACCTTAGAAGCTGCGCCGGGCTTGATGGCGATTATCAAAGAAATTCGGGACGAGCTGACTGGCCGGGCGCTTCAGCTTTCTTCATATGAAAATCAAAATCAAAACTCAACTCAATACGACGCAACATTGATGCGTTATCGCTTGGCGTTGCGGACTTTAAGTCGATTTATACCTAAATTGTTTCATTTAACAGAAAAGGGCGTTGTTCATCCTTGGGAGCTTTATGGGTTTTTAAGAGAAATGATTGGCGAAATCAGTACATTTACCGATTTTGCGAACATGCTTGGCGAGTCAAAATCCGGCGAACGGCTTTTGCCCGTGTATGATCATAATCAATTGGGAGCATGTTTTAGTGCTGCACAATATTTGATTACACAGATGTTAAACCAAATTTCTATTGGGCCACGTTTATTAGTCGAAATGCCATTTGATGGTATTTGTTTTGCCGCATCTGTGCCGCCTGATTTTTTCAAAGAACGGCTGGATTTCTATTTAGTGTTAACTACGAAGCAAGATGTTCAAGAATGCCAGCAGTCATTATTAACAACTGGCAAGTTGGCATCACGTGATACGGTGGAGGTATTAGCTGAACGTTCCTTGCCGGGTGTTGGGCTTATTTTTATTTCTACGCCACCAACGGAACTACCGCGAAGACCCGATGCTTTTTATATTCGATTAGATATTCATGATGAGCAATGGGCGTCTGTCGAACGAACACGCGACATCGCCTTATTGTGGGAAGAAGCACCGGAAGATATTGTCATTGAGCTGGTTATCGTCAGGAGGTAAAGCGTGCGGCTGATCGATCATTTTACCGACCTAATATTGTATGCACGCCAAGCGGTGTCGCGGTTTGATGCGGAAGAAATTGACTATGAAACGGTTCGAAATAAAATCGAATATTTATTAGAAGAAGCCGTTGCTGCGGCAGAAAAAGACGAATTTCAAGCCTCGACTATAGATTCTGCGCGATTTGCGGTCGTAGGATTTATTGATGAATTAATATTGTGTTCAAAATGGATTAATAAGTCTAAGTGGCAACGACATTCACTACAGCGAAAATATTATAATACAACGAATATGGGTTCTGAGTTTTATGACAAGCTAAATACTTTGAATAAAAATGGGCCTGACCAATATGCGCGAGAAGTTTTTTCCTTGTGTCTTGGTTTGGGTTTTAAAGGCAAGTATTTTTCTAATGACCAAAGAAAAGATTTAGAGGAAATAAAGGGATTTAATCTGAGTTTGTTATTGCCTGGCGAGGGTCAACGAGATATAGATTCTGCTGTGTTGTTTCCGCAAGCTTATGGAAGCCACTCATTATCGGGTAAGGGATCGTTTAAGCCACGAGTGAATATCCTACCTTGGGTTATTGGGATTCCTATTTCGATTATTTTTGTGGTTGCAATTGCTTATCACTTTATGATTGAAAACGCACTGAATAAAATCGCCAGTCTCGTTGGGTAATTATTTAATAGATAAACGGGTATTATGAAAACGTTTTTTAAAATTCTTCTCTATATATTCATTATAGCTTTGGTGTCTGGGGCTGTTATTGGCACCTATATTTTTCTAGAGCGGCCGCTTGAAGAAGCAGCAGTCGTTATCGCTATTATATTTGGGCTTTGGTTGACCATCGTAGTCATTCGAAAGTTGATTATTCGCTATCGCGCAAAAGCACAAGTTAAA
Source organism: Gammaproteobacteria bacterium (assembly GCA_027021445.1). GTDB lineage: Bacteria > Pseudomonadota > Gammaproteobacteria > S012-40 > S012-40 > JALUUH01. The sequence continues at coordinate 14,716 of JALUUH010000053.1, read as the reverse complement.
CGAATTTTGCAGGAAGAAGAAGCTGATAGAGACATTAGCGATGTGATGACGCCTCAGGAATTGCTGCGCGAGATGCGTCAAAGCTGGAAACAAGTAATCGGCGCTTTAAAAAGGTCTCATCTGAAACTTCGCGGCGATCCACTTTATGTACTGCCATGGTTTATGGTTATTGGAAAACCAAGATCTGGTAAAAGTAGCTCGTTAAGAAATGCAAAACTGCTCTCTCCTGAGATTAATTTGCCAGATCATGATAAAGGCTCAACACTTAATCTTGATTGGTGGTTGTACGAGCAAGCTATTGTTATTGATACCGCAGGTCGTTACGCAGTACCTGATGAGCGACAACGAGATAGGAAGGAATGGACTGCGTTACTTGGAATGTTATCCAAACACAAGCAAAAAGAACCTGTAAACGGTCTGGTGTTGGTTATTGCGGCGGATAGATTGCTGGGCAACTCTGAAGAGCAGTTGCTCGATGAAGGCCGTAAAGTAAGAGCCAGCATTCATGAGTTGATGGAAAAACTTGAGATTCATGTTCCCGTTTACATGATGGTGACAAAATGCGACTTGGTTGAAGGTTTTGCCGCGTGGTGTCAATATTTACCCGAAAAAGCACTTGCCCAAGGTATGGGGTATTTAGTACCTGATGATCAAGAAGGTTCAGTGGATCATGTTCTAGATGAATCGCTAGATTCTGTCTTAGATAGAATAAAAGAATTGCGACTACTCATGTTGGAACGTAGTCATATACGCGATGATGCACTATTAACGTTGCCGCGTAATATGGAAAAATTACGTGTAGGCATGCATCATTTTATCAACGGCGCGTTGAAGGAAAACCCCTATCAAGATGCACCCATTTTTCGCGGGGTATATTTCAGTACTAGCCAGCAAGCGATTGATCCAGAGAATCCCGCACAATTATCCGATAACGGTATTTTTTTACACGATATATATACCAAAATATTGCCTACAGATAGAGGCTTATTGGAAACATTGCCGAGTAGCGAGAGATTGCGCAGAGCATTTCGCACGCTTGCATTAAGTTTGGGGGGAGGTATTACTTTGTTTGCTTTAGCCGCCCTAACAACGGCATTTACTAATGATCTGGCAGAGCTAAACGAATTAACAGATAGGGTTACTAAAGATCTCGTCGAGTTAAAAGAGATCAGTAATTCTAATAGTGCCGCTGCTATATCAGACGTCATGACTATCAGCGAATTAAGGCAGTTGCCGAAGACCACTCATTCGAGTGTCGGCTTTAATTTGAATCAACGAGATATCAATGAACAATTTAAAACATTAAATCTGCTACATAAAATGATTAAGGAGTTGCAACAGGCGCAAGCCGGATGGGTGATCCCATGGCAGGGTAAATTTGGCGAGTCAGAGCAATTATCCGAATTAGTGAAAAAATATAATGAAGTTTTTAGAGACACTATATTAGAGCATTTAGACTCACCGCTTAAAAACAGAGTAGCGAATATGAAGGGCGAAGGTACCAGTAAATTAGTGGGTGGTTTGATCCGTCGAATTAATCTGCTGAAAACTGCCATGGATCTTGAAAAAATTGACGGGATTGATAATAAACCTAAAGTCTCTGAAGAATATATCTTTGTTATGGATGATGATATCACCAGTGATGTAGCCGAGATGTTTAATCAGTTATATATTTCATATTTAGTCTGGAGTCAGTCTTCAAATTTTCTGAAAGAAGAAAAGAATACTTTGCAAGCACATCTCGTGCGACTCATTGAACGTAATGAAGGCGATTATAGTTGGGTGATAGAGTGGGCAAATGCGCAGGGTAATCAACCCGTTCGGATTGATGATTTTTGGTCGGGTACTATTTCGCTGGCTGATGGGCCGATGATTTCGTCGGCTTATACGCTGGAGGGTAGAAATTTTATAAACTCTTTTTTAGCCGAGCTTGCTGAAGCTGATGATAAAAAGACAGGTTCACAGGCAGGCGATGACAGCGCTGGACATGCATTGGACGCTAGAAAAAGCAGGCTTGGTGAAATTAAAACCGAGTTTGAAAAATACTATCGTATAGAGTATGTAAAAGCCTGGGTTGAATTTGCCGAGCGTTTTGATGAGGGTATGGGGCAATTACGAGATAGAAAAGAATGGGTTTTTGCAGTTGAGCAATTAGCCACGCCGGATAATCCTTATTTCCGATTATTGGAGCGGATGGAAGAGCAATTGAAGCCGATTGAACCGCTTGAGTATTTTCCTGCGTATAAATTAGTAGCCTATTTCAAGGAAATGCAGAGCTTCGCTAAAAAGGAAGGTGGAGATAGTTCAAAATTAATGAAAAAAGTGCTCAAGGTTGTCGGCAAAACAGGTAAGGCCGGTAAGTTGGTTGCGAGTGCTGGGAAAAAAGGTTTAAAAGCGAAGAAAAAAATGGGTAGCAAAGATATTAGTGGTTTAGTTGAAATAGCGGCCAAGGAACTTGATGCTTACAAAAAAGGAATAAATGATACTGCGTTTAATATCGAGTCACTTGAGCAGTCGAATGCGACCTTGGCAACATTTTTTACACCTCCTTATGATCCAGGTGCGGGCGATGGGGCTGCAGCGATAGCATTCAAATCTGTGAGTAATGTGCAAAAATTAATAGACGCAAGTCGGCCGCCAGGTACACGATTGTTTTGGAATTTATATAAGGGGCCGCTTAGAGTTTTTCATGATTATATGGAAAAAGACACAGGTTGTTATTTACAGGATCAATGGGATACTACCGTGTTGGCTGAGATCGAAGGGGTGACGGATGCCAAGCTCGGTACCACGCTTATTGGCGATGAAGCTGGTTTAGTATGGCGTTATATTGATGGGCCTGCCAAGCCTTATCTAAGAAAACGCAGTAATAAAGGTTACTTGCCTACAAGAGTTAAACAACGGTCAATAACCTGGAATAAGAATTTTTTAAATTTTATTAATAAAGCTTCCCTCGGTAGAAAGACGGTTGGAAATGAGTTTACGGTTAGCATTAAGGCTTTACCGACAGGCGCAAATCCTCCTACCGCTCAAATATCACCTTCGGCCACTTTTTTAACCTTGCATTGTGCGGATGGAGTGCAAGAGCTCGCAAATTATAATTATACGGTATCAAAAGATTTCAAATGGTCGCTGGAGAATTGTGATAGTGCGTCATTGCAAATCGATATCGGCCATATTCGGCTACGAAAAGATTATGGTTCTGAAAAAAATCGATTTGGTTTTAGCGAATTTTTAAAAGATTTTCATGATGGTCGGCGAGTTTTTTCAGCGAAAGATTTCTCAGCTTCTGAAAGGGAAAAACTAAAAAATGAAGGTGTTGAAACAATTGATGTGAATTATAAGTTTAGTGGACATAAACCCGTTGTGCGTTTGTTAACAAATGCACCGCTAAATCCACCCGATAAGGTCGCAATGTGTTGGCCCGATTCGCAAGAGTTGAAGAAAAAAATGAAAAGGAATAGTTTTGGCTGAGGCAGGGCAACAGTTTGTTGAACGCGTTAATATGGTTTATCGCTCATCTGGGCCCAGTGGTGACCTAGATGTTGAGTTGCCATTTCGAATTTTGGTGATCGGAGATTTTTCACTCGATGAAAAATCGGAATATTTTGAAAATCAGAAACCCGTTGTAGTTACTAATGAAACCATAGAGGCCGTGCTCGAGGGTTTTGATATTAGGCTGGTTTTATCTGTGGCGGATCGTATTTCTGGTAACGCAGAAGAAACATTTAAGATTGAAATACCCATACGAAGTCTGGAAGACTTCTCCCCGGCGCGCATCGCGGATCATGTTGATATACTGGGTCGATTAAAGGATTTTCGAGAGGCTTTAAGCAGATTTGAAGGTGGGTTCAAAGATGATGAGCTAAGCGCTTTACTGGAATCCTTAGGGAGTGAAAAGCAGATTCGTGAATTGCTAAAATCATTGGATGTTATTTATGAAAGTGATCGTTTAATAAAAACGCTGCAGCCAGATACATTAAATTTTTTGATCTCTGATATTGATGAACGCTTATCAAAACAGATGGATGAAATTCTACATCATTCAAAAATGCGCGCGTTAGAATCTGCTTGGAAATCGTTGAATTTTTTGGTTCAGCGAATAGATTTTAGAGAAAATATAATTATCGAAATACTCAATGTGAGTAAACAAGCATTAATAGATGATTTTGAGGATGTTCCAGAGGCGATCCTGTCCAATCTCTATCAAACCGTTTATGCCTCCGAGTTTGGGCAATTTGGGGGGCGGCCTTATAGTTGTATGCTTGGAAACTACATCTTTGGCCCGTCTTCTCCCGATGTATCATTACTGCAGAAAATATCAAGTGTTGCGAGTATGTCTCATGCGCCGTTTATCACCGCTGCGGGTTCTGAATTTTTTGATATCGACAATTTCTCTCAATTGACTCGTGTACGAAATTTGGCGGCAAATTTTCAACAACCAAAATTTATTAAATGGATGTCATTTCGAGAGTCAGAGGATGCCCGGTATCTAGCGCTTACTTTGCCGGGTTTTATCCTAAGGCAGGCTTATGACGATTCGAATAAGGCCAATGTCTGGTTTCCGTATAAAGAGTCTTTTGCAAAAACTGAGCAAAAAGGATTGTGGGGAAACAGCTGTTTTGCGTTTGCTACACGATTGGTAGACAGCTTTGCTAAATATCGTTGGTGTTTAAATATTACCGGGAAACCTGATGGCCAGGTTGCAGGCTTGCATTTGGGAGACCATTCTTCTCAGTCGGCTAAAGTCGGAAAAATACCTACCCAGGTCTTAATACCTGATCGTAGAGATGCGGAGTTAGCAGCCCATGGTTTTATTCCTCTTAGTGTTCACAAAGGTGATGATTGCGCCGCTTTTTACACGGCAAACTCAAGTTTGTTAGCAAAAAAATTTGCTGATTCCGCTGAGGGAAAAATCCAGGCATTAAATCATCAATTAGGCGGGCAAATTTCATATTTGTTTATGGTCTCCAGAGTTTCGCACTATATAAAGATGATGCAAAGAGAACATATTGGTTCGTGGAAAACCAAGCAGGAAATAAATAAAGAAATTAATAATTGGCTGAAACAGTATGTGTCGGATATGGACAGTCCTGCGCCAGGGGTTAGAGGAAGAAGACCCCTACGAAACGCTATATTTAGCGTGGAAGAAGTCGCAGGAAAGGCGGGATGGTTTCTGATCCATTTGAAAATTACGCCCCATATAAAATATATGGGCGCTACGTTTACGCTTTCGGAAACCGGAAAATTAGATAAGAATTAAATTAATGCCGCTCTGGGTATTATCCTATTTTCTATAGCGTATATTATAGCGTGTTGCTGGTAATTTGATTCACATGCTGAGTTTAAAGTTACCATTATAATATTGCTTACCGTAGAGTTTAACAGCAGAATTTATTATTTAATTTAGGAGGGCGGCATCATGGCTACGCCAGGAAATCTTACCATAGAAGGCTCGGAGCAAGGCGCTATAGAAGGCTCATGTGAAATCGTAGGCCGAGAAGGCACTATTGCTGTTCAATCATGGGATCACATTGTGGAAATTCCTACGGATAGTCGAGGCGTGGTTTCGGGCCGACGTGTCCATCGACCTATGGTGATTGTAAAAGAGATTGATAAAAGCTCACCCATGTTATATCAGGCATTGTGTACGGGTGAAAAACTAAACAGCGTCAAGCTTGATTGGTATCGGCTTGATGGCGCAGGAGAAGCAGAGCTTTATTTCAGCGTATTAATGGGAAATGCATTAATTAGCCGAGTTCGTCCATGGGTGCCAAATGTATTAGATAAAAGTAACGCAGGTTTTCGTCATATGGAAGATGTAAGCATTATTTACGAAAAAATTCTGTGGACTTGGGAACCTGATGGCATTGAATATGAGGATACATGGGGTGAAGATGGCGTATAATCATGTCTAAAGAACGTTTATTAAAGCGAATAACACTCTGGGCACAAGGTGAGGAAAGTGCTGCTGAACATGATGTTGCTGTGTTTACGCAAACCCTATTAGAGGATTTAACAAAGCTCTATAATACTCAGCGTGGCACTGTATTGTGTGATGATAAGTTTGGCTTACCTAATTTTACCAGCCTAATGAATGGCTTCACTCCTCCTGAAATAGAAAAAATTGCTTTTGTATTTCGGGAAATTACCCAAAAATTTGAGCCAAGGTTGAAAAAAATAAACGTAGCAGCCGTGCCAAGGGAAGATACGCATGGTTTATTGCGTTTTGTTATTAAGAGTATATTGGTTTTTAATTTACAAGATATTCCTGTTCAGTTTAATGTTGCGCTACAGGGAAATGGTAGTGTGGATGTTCAAATCAAGGCCTAGCTTATGAGTACTGAATATTATCAAAATGAGTTATATAGTTTACGTGAATTAGCGACCGACTTTGCGAAAGCAAATCCATCGCTAGCGCCGCATCTCAGCGGGGCGAGTCCTGATCCAGATGTGGAACGAATATTAGAAGGAGTGGCATTTCTAACCGGGAGTATTCGGCAGAAATTGGATGATGATTTTCCTGAGCTTGCGCAAAGTCTTATGCAAATTATTTTTCCTCATTTTTTGCGTCCTTTGCCCGCTGCCACAATTATGCAATTCTCTCCAAAAAATATTTTGCAAAATAAAATCACAATGAATGCAGGTATTTTTATTGACTCGAAAGAAGTCGAGGGCAGCAGTTGTCGATTTCGAACGTGTTATGACGTTGATATGTATCCGATGAAAGTCAGTCAAGCGGGTGTTGAAGACGCTAGCGGTGGCAAGAAGTCAATCATGGTTGATATTGATTTCCAGAAAATGAGTGTTAATGAATGGGATGCTGACAAACTACGTTTTTTTATTGGTGGCGATTTTCCGGGGGCCTCTGATCTATACTTGTTATTGCAAGATAAACTGCAGTCGATATCTATTATTGACGAAAAAAAAGAAACACTTTTTAATTTTCCGCGTTCCGCTTTGCAACCAATGGGGATTGCAGAGGAGCAAGGTTTGATACCTTATCCAAAAAATGCTTTTCCTGCCTATCGATTGCTGCAAGAGTACTACTTGCTCAAAGAAAAATTTTTATTTCTCGAATTATCTGGGTTTAAAAAATGGCTAACTCGTCCGGGTTCACAACGACTGAGCTTACGATTTGATGTGTTGCCCGGTGACATTAATCTACCTCGAATGAATATAGAACGTTTTATTTTGCACGCAACACCTGCTATTAATTTGTTCGAAGCGGATTCAGAGCCATTATTACTTGATCAAAAAAGTACCGAGAAGCGTATACGTCCACGCGGCGCGCAGAATAGTAATATTCAGGTATATTCGGTAAACCAAGTGCAAGGGCAAAGTCGTGGTGTAGCAAAACGTGTAGACTATGCACCTATTGGTTTAGCGGGTGGCTTGTCAGGTTCGAGCATGAGTAATGTGCCTAGTTATGAAATGTCGCACCGACAAGGAGATGTAGAAGGACAAGTCGAATCGTTTATATCTATAAGTTATCCCGCAGGGTATCGGATTCCAGAAAAAGCGACTATGTCGATGAAGCTGACATGTACTAACGGTAATAGCCCCAGCAAACTCCGGCCTGGTGATATTAATAAACCGACGAGTAGTACATCAGAGCTGGTCGAATTTAAAAATATTACACCGCCCTCTGATTTTCAACCGGCACCTTCGGGTGGCGCTGTGTTATGGCGGCTATTATCGCATTTATCACTTAATTATTTATCCATCGCCAATGCAGAAAACCTAAAGGCCTTATTAGGTTTATATATATTTCCAGGTTTGGGGAATAAGCTCAATGAGACGGCTAATCAAAAAAGAGTCGATAGTATTTCAAGTGTTGCCGTTGGCACCGAAGATTGCCTCGTTAAGGGGCAGATTATGCGTGGACAATGTATTGAAATTGCAGCACTTCGAGAAAATTTTGCGAGTGAAGGAGATTATTATTTATTTGGTACGGTGTTAAATCGGTTTTTTGCGAGCTATGCGAGTATTAACTCCTATACAACGCTGAGCTTGATTGAACCTAATAGTGGTGCAAGGTTCAACTGGGAAGCCAGCATGGGTGATCGACCATTACTATAGATGCACACATAGAATATGATTTACTCGACAATGCGGAAGAATATGATTTTTTCCAGGCAATGCGTTTATTGTCGCGATTGCAAAATCAATCGAAAAAAGCGGGGCATAATGCTCCATCCATAAAAGTGAGACCCGATTTAAACCTGGATTATGCGCATGCTGATATTACTGAAATTAGTAAAAATGAAGTGGACAATCAGTATGAAATATTGACTACATTTATGGGTTTGTATGGTGTTTCTTCACCGTTACCGTCTTTTTATACAGAAGAACTGCTTGATCAGCAATGGGAAGAAGAACATGCGAGTCGAGAATTTTTAGATATTATTCATTACCATCTTTATCCCTTGCTTTATTCGGCATGGTCAAAATATCAGTTTTCTCATCAAGCGATTGAACATGATAATGATTTGTATTGGAATTTATTATTTAGTTTGTTTGGTTTAGGTGATTCTAATCTTACGGGAAAGATTGAAGATAGAACAAAATTATTACCGTATTTGGGAATATATACGCAACAGCCTCGGTCTGCATTGGGACTGAAAACAATTTTATCTCATTTTTTGAATTCAACAGCCATCGAAATCAAACCATGTGTGTCGCGCAAAGTAACCATTCCTGAGAGGCAAAAAATAGCTTTAGGAAAGTCTTCCCATTGCTTGGGTGAAACGGCGCATCTAGGTGCTTATGTCGAAGATCGAACAGGAAAGTTTCTAATTACCATCGGCCCGGTTTCTGGTGCTGAGTTTCAAAACTTTATCAATAATATACCTCAGCAGAATTTGTTGAAACAATTAATCGATTTCTATTTAATTCAACCCTTGGATTATGAGATTGAACTTATATTCGACGTGGCGCAAATAACAGGAAGTTGTTTAGGGCTGTCTAGCTGGAGCGCGTTAGGAAGAGATGCTTGGCTGGCGCAGGCAGAAAAAAATGAGCTAATAAATTATAAATTAGCGTTGTAGAAAATCTACCGTTCTTGGACAGTGTGCTGTCAAGGCTATTTTCCAAAAATATTTGAGGAGATTTGATGATTGACTTTAGTTTTCGATCAACTGTCTTAGCCGAAGATAGCTTTCAGGTACTTCGGTTTGCAGGCGAAGAAGAAATATCCCGTTTGTTTCGTTTTGAAATCGACTTAGTATCGCGAGACCCCAATATCGATTTAAGTGCAGTGCTTGAGTCGCAGGCATTTCTTAGCCTCACTACCCATGGGCATACACGTTATTTTCAAGGCATGCTTGCGATGTTCAAACAAGGTGGAAGATTGCCAGATGATTTGTATTGCTATCGCGCAATTTTGGTTCCTCGAATATGGACTTTGACGCAAAGTCGACAAAATCAGATATATCAAAAAAAAACCGTTCCTCAAATTATAGAAGCCGAATTATTGAATACCGATCATAAGGGGTCACATCCGGTTCTGACGGCAGGGATGACTAGCAATGATTATTCAGTATTAATGAGTAACGAGCATCAAGCACGAGAATATGTAGTGCAATATAAAGAGACTGATTTAAATTTTGTTTCTCGTTTAATGGAGCATGAAGGTATATTTTATTTTTTCGAGCACTCGGATAGCGAAGAAAAATTAGTTATTGCTGATTCCAATATCGAGTTTCCCGATGTAACCGGCGGTAAAAATGTACCTTTTCGCGATGTTGTTGGAAATATTAATTTTGAGTCAAATGCTGTTCATGAGTTTTCACTAATTCGTCAGCATATCCCTAATAAAGTGTTACTTAAAGATTTTAATTATCGTGAGCCGCACGTCACCATGCAGGCAGATAATATCGTTGATGATTTTGGTATAGGTTTTGTTACAGAATATGGTGCGCATTTCAAAACGCCCGAAGAGGGGGTTAATTTTGCGAGCGTGCGTACCGAAGAGCTTCAGTCCATGCAAAATTGTTATGAAGGAAAGAGTAATAATGCTGCCTTTAGCTGTGGGCATTTATATGCATTAACTGACCATTTTCGCGATGACTTTAATCAGGATTATTTACTGACGAGAGTGAAACACTGCGGTGATCAAGAGATTAAGACTTGGGCTACATCAGGAAATACCCACTACCAAAATGAATTCTCCTGTATCCCTTCTAAACTGCAATATCGTCCTCCTCGAATCACTCCAAAGCCAAAACTTTATGGTGTCATGAATGGTGTTATTGATTCGGAACAAGAAGGACTGAAGCGCGCAGACATTGATGAATATGGCCGTTATAAAGTATTAATGCCTTTTGATATCAGTGGTGCGGGGCCTGGCCAAGCATCAAGACGTATTCGTATGGCACAACCTTATGGTGGATCACAGCAAGGCATGAGCTTTCCATTAGTGCCCGGCACCGAAGTTATTTGGACGTGTATTGATGGTGATTTAGATAGACCTATTATTACGGGGGCGGTGCCGAATCCTTTAAACCCCAGTGTAACCAATGCCGAAAATTCAACGAGTAATGTGATCAGAACGGCGAGTGGGATCACGATGGGGTTTAATGATGGTTCACCGGGTGGTGTAAGTGGTGATCAAGGCCAATCCGGGAATGAACTCAGTGGGCAGCAACAAAACCAAAAAATTAAAAAGGTGAATTCAAGCATGGGTTCTCAAGCTAGCGCTGAGGTTGTTGATGCGAAACTAAAAACAGCACCAGTTAGTTCATTAGAAAAACAGTCCTCAATATCGCTTGAGGAACAACAGCAACAATCTGCCCTATCATTAAATACCAATTGGCAGTATGGACAAGATATCCATGAAACGGATACAAATTTTCAAATTCATGTCCCTTATCAAGATGCTGATCAAACTAATCCCCTTTCTTATCTGCGCATGGGAAATAAGTCTAATAACGAGACGATATCGAATATCAGTATTCCAGAAAAATCAGGTTGGCTGGATTACACCGATGGTGATCGAGTGACGGTGACTCAAGGCTCAAAAAAGGAAGTCATTAATGGTGGCAATTATGATTTAATTATCAGTGATGGTGGCCTGATGACAGCAGATGCAGCTTTTCTTGCCTTTGATAATTTTCGAAAAGTGGGTAATGATTGGCGTCGATCGACAGCAGGTTATCTAAGTACTGATACCTATACTGCGGGAGATTCAGAAGAATTTTTTGCAGGTTTTAAATTCGATGGCATGATTGGCCTGAGTACCAGTGCGTTTATTGGTGGAAAATTAGATGTGGTAGGCCTTCCTTTTCCAAGTGTTGATGTGAAGTTAGGAACGCTTGATGTGAGTATCGGTATGGGTTGGGAGCTGAGTTATGTTGAGGGTGACAAGTTATCGGTTGCTGAAAGTGAGAAAATTAAAGCGCGAGATGAAATAAAGTTGTATGTGAAAAGTGGTGGCGACGATTTTGTTTCCAGTTCTATGTCAAAGGCTGCTGCGATAACAGTCGGAGTGGGTGCGGCAGTTGCAGCAACGGGTGCAGTATTTGGCGCGATAGCCGCAGCTGCACGTGATGAACCGAATTATGAAGAAGTGGGTGTAGGAGCAGGCATAGGTGCAGCGACTGGCGTTTATGCCGGGGCAATTATAGCTGCTACACTCGCTCATAAAGGCATGCAAAGCTCGGTCGGTCACGAATCTGAAATTAAACTCACAAAAACAAATCTTGAACTCATAGTAGGTACTGGCGCCATACTTCCTGCCGAAGCCGCAAAACTAGATATGAAAAATGATGGCAGTACTAGGTTAACGAATAGTTTAAAAGACGGTGCGGAGATAAAAATTACTGCCAACGGCTCCATTAAAGCTAAGGCTGCCGATGGTGGCTTTGTGTTATTAGACTCTGAAAAACACGCCAAGCAATTTATACAACTAAAAAGTGATGGGAAAATAACAATTTCCGCCCAAGATTCTAAGAATGTACAAATACAAAACGGCAGAAAAAACTTTATTGTCCTTAAAAAAAATGGAATAGAATTAGATTCCAAAAGCGTAAAGTTGAAGGGCAAGAAGATTAAGATTGGGCCAGCAGGAGAATTGTCGGTTGGTTAGTGCCTAGAATAAATTTAATTATTAGTTGAAAAATAAAATTGAATGATCGAAGTCGTAAACACCACCGCTTTTCAAATTGCATGGATAGCCGGGAAAAAAGAGCATCCTCAGGATTCCCTCTCATTGATTGTGAAGGGAACGTTTCAATTAAACCCTGGCGATAAAGCAATAGAAATTGCTGAATCTCTGCCGGTGACCGGCGATGAGTTTGTGGATTACGATCCTAAAAAGGAACTGCTTTACGATTCCGATTTTGCATATTTCAAAGAAAATACTGATTTATTATTAAAAGGCAGTTGTCATACTCCAGAAGCCAAAGCACTGCGTACTTGTGATGTTACCTTCTCAGTCGCAGGTACCCAAAAAACATTAAAAGTTCATGGCCCTCGTTATGCTACGCCTTCATTGCTCGGAGAGTCCTCATCGGAAGCCGAGCCATTTATTACTATGCCGCTAAGCTATGAAAATGCTTATGGTGGCGAAGGCTATACAAAAAATCCGATGGGTAAGGGACGCGATAAAGATATAAATGGTATTAAGTGGTTGCCTAATATTATCGATCCTAAGCTTGGCGAAAAAGAGCCTGCGGGGTTTGGCCCGATATACCGTGGCTGGGAACAACGTGCTTCGAAAATGGGAAGTTATAAGGGTGATTATTTAGAAAAACGCTGGCCTTGGTTTCCGGAAGATTTTGATTGGTCTTATTTTAATGCCGCACCTGAAGGCATGCAATATGATGGCTATCTCCAGGGCAATGAGTCCTTGTATCTGAAAAATTTGCATCCATCCATCTCGCAATATCGTGCTCAATTACCTAATGTTAAACCCCGATGTTTTTTGCATGAACCCGATGGAGATGAAGAGTTCCGAGAAGTTGATATGAACTTGGATACGTTATGGATAGATATGGATAAGGAGCAATTAGTTCTCGTATGGCGTGGCATTACGGAAATTCAAACACCAAACTACGAAGAGTTCTCACATGTCTATTTAGCCAAAGAGGATATGGAGGGTGAGTCGTTAGCTAAAGATGATCATTTTGAAAATTATCAGGCGCTTGCATTTCCGGTTGTCATTACGAGCGTAGGTGTCGAGAAATCAATGCCGGTTGAGCAAGAGGCTCCTGCTACTGAACAGCAAAAATCTGAAGAATCGGATGATAGGCATGAAAAAGAAATGGAAGCAGCAATTGAGGATAGTCGAGAAATGATGCGCAAGGCTGGACAAGATCCCTCTATTATTGATGATATATTTGCCGCAGAAGATCCTACTGCTGTCGTGGCCACATTTTTGGCGAGTCTTGGTTTATCGCAAGATCAAGCCGATGAGCAAATGAAAGAATCGCAAGAGAAAATGAAGGAGCAACTTCAACAGCAAGGTATGAGTGATGAGGAAATAGCCTTGCTATTTGATGAAGGCTAATGGGTCGAGATACTACTGAATACACGCGGGAGTTGATCTGTGAAAAGTTCGCACGCGGAGAGTCGCTTGCAAGCTTGGACTTAACCGACATGGATTTGTCCAACTTAGATTTACAAAAGGCTGATTTCAGCGATGCAATATTGAGTTGCGCTAATTTTACAAATAGTGAGTTATCTGAAGCGATGTTTTCTCGGGCTAATTTAGCGGGGTGTAATTTTTCTAATGCGAATTTAAAGAAAACAAATTTCAACAAAGCAGACCTGAATCAGGTGAATGCTAAAGGTGCAAATTTATCTCATGCAGATATCAGTGAGGCTGATCTAAGTTATGCTGATTTTTACGAAGCGAAGTTTGAGTCAGCTCATGGAGAGTATGCCAACTTTACAGGTTCTAATCTTAGTCGAGCAAGTTTCACAAATGCACAATTACCTTCGAGTGATTTCTCAGACTGTGTTATGGATCATACCGATTTTCAGTATTCAAATATTGCTAAGAGTAGCTTAGGCGCTTGTAGCGGAAAAGATATCAATATGAGTTATGCCGATATCACCGGTCTGCGGGCAGGAGATGGCTGTGCGCTTCTCAGAGGAAAGTTTTTACAAGCAAAAGCGGATGCTTCCATTTGGGAAGGGGCCGATTTGCGAGAGTCCGATTTTTCTTATGCTGAATTAGCCAAAGCCAATTTTGTGGGTGCGGATTTGTCTAAAGCAACCATGTATGCGGTAAATGCAAAAAATAGTTTATTCGCTCAAGCTAAGCTAGTTAGTGCAAACTTGACGATGGGTAATTATTTCCGATCTAGCTTCGAGCAAGCCAAATTAGTTGCAGCAGATTTGTCGGGGAGTAATTGTTATGAGGTTGAGTTTCTCGAAGCAGAGTTGACAGGTGTCATATTAAAAAAAACGATTTTAGACCAGACTAAGTTAGCATGAAAATAGAATGTGGCTAAAAATATGACTGGAAAAAAAGAACAAGAAATACTAGCGGCGTTAAAAAGAGGCGAGACTCTAGATCCTCCGATGCTTGAAAATCTGAATTTTAGTGGCGCTGATCTCAGTGGGCTAAATTTGTCGGAAGTGCTTATCACTGCAGTGAATTTCGACGATGCAAATCTCAATAGAGTTGATTTTACCGCGAGCTATATTAGTGCAGCAAGCTTTTCTCGTGCACAACTAGAAGGTGCAAATTTCACCAATGCCACCATTG
>JALUUH010000052.1 GCA_027021445.1 Gammaproteobacteria bacterium | reverse complement strand
GAATGAAGCAGATTTTCAAATCAAAGTTATATCTGTAAAAACGGGTAAGGTATTTAATGATATGCGAATACGAAGAATTACAGGAGGGGTATTTAATATACGCCGCGCTGAACGGTCAGGTGAAGAGCTCTACTTTTCATTACAAAATATTGTTAATTAAAATAAATTTGTATAAGGAAATTAGTGGTGGTCTCTTCTGTGGTGTTGATATTTTCCAATTCCAACTTAACCACATGGGCCACCGCCTCTTCAAATGTGCGAAAGATATTTTACGTTATCTGGCATACCTCCCCTGCTGTTCATTAGTTTTGCAAAACCAATTTCAGCAGGGTACGCCGCCTTCTTCAACCATCCCGTACACCAGTTTCGAGCATAGCTCTATTTTCTGGTGTATACTGTCACTGCACTTCATTATTTTTTATCGCTGACATAAGAGGTATCAGGAATTGAGTATATACCCACAAAGAACGGTGATCTCGTTTTTTATCCTAATTATATTATCGGCTCACGGTTTAATATACGCGTCTGATAGAACGCCATCGATAAATAGTAAAAACAATAAAAGTCGTGGAACCACAAAAAGTTTTGAACAAGGTGATAATATCCCATCACGATTATTGAAAATAGTTCAACCTCACATCCCGTCAAACCATAAAATACTCTATTTGGTAGAGGGCGACCTGAACCGCGATAATGATCTGGATATCCTGTTAGCATTAATGCACGAGAAAGAAGCGGATGCGAGTAATACCGGGAAAAATATTGATCGCCCTCTTTTACTATTAGTCAATACTGGAAACGGCCGCTATCGCCTCGCAGCACGCAATAACAAAGCTATCTATTGCTATTCTTGTGGTGGAGTTTATGGAGACCCATTTTTGAGGATGGTAGTCAAAAATGGCTATTTCACCATAGAGCATTATGGCGGCTCCGCATGGCGATGGACGCACCTAATTACTTTTAAATACAACACTAAAAAACGCAATTGGTTCTTACACCGAGTCGGTGGAGAGAGCTATCATACCAGCAATCCGGACAAGCGCACCAAGAATATGAAAACTGTAAAAGACTTTGGTATTGTGCCATTTAATCAATATGATATCTATAAAAAATAGGCGCTGCCTTCAATGACCAAACTTTTCCAAAAGTCTTCCATTAAAAAGGGAAGATAGTAATTTTGCCCCGACGTGATCAGGTCATTCTGGATTAGATTTCCCGGCCTTACCCATCGCACTGTTTCAAGGACTTATCCCCTAATCGCTCTATAATTTTTTATCTCTACATTTCAGTGGTAAGGACACAGGCATGTCACCCAAGCTTGCGGCAAGGGATGCGGTAGTGTCAATATTTTTTCGCACTTTTGGTCAGCGGTGTTCCATCAGTTAAGCAGAATGTTGTTGCTCCAATGACTGTTTCTCCAATGCTTCCATCGAAAGATAACGACGGGTGCCCCATTTGGTGCCCGCGATGTGCCGGAGTCTGGCCGCGACCAGCATGAGTGCCGAGTTGCCATCCGGGAAGGCACCGACTACCCGTGTGCGTCGGCGGATCTCGCGCATAATCCGTTCCAACGGATTGTTCGTCCTGATCCGTACCCAGTGAGTTTGTGGGTAATGGTAGTACGTCAGCGTTTCATGGATGGCTTCCTCCACCAGCTCTGCGGCCTTATCGGAAGTACCCGGAGAATATGCGCTGAAAATCTATATCCTTGCTGGTGCAGCTTTTCAAGTTGACTCACGGTCAAAGGGACACCGTTAGCATCACCTCGAACAACTAGTCTTTGGCTTCCCCTAGTAAACAAAGCGAACTCGTCACCAGTAGCAGCGGTCAGATGCGCAAGATCAGTTACATTAACTTGCTTCTTGTGTAATGTCATACGAGACAATGCATCTGGCAACTGGTCAAGTATCTCTTGACGCCTAGCGGTAAGCTTTTTAGCTCCATACAATATTTCAACTGTTTTAGTACCACCGGGTTTCACAAAAGCTATTTCGATAACACAAACACTAAATGAAAAGGAGTGTTTTCTTGGCTCCACTGTTCCGCTGCTGTTAACCATGCAGAAGTAAACTTACCCGCAGTATATGTAGCGTTCTTCCACAACGAATCTGAACCAGAAATCAATAGAACATAGCCTTTCGCGGGAAACCATTCCATATCAGATAAGCATTCGTCCAAAGCATCCCAATTTTTTCCAAAATAATCAGGGAACTTCAATGCATCAGACACTTTTGTAAACAAACCATCATCTGATACGACATCAGAAAAATCTGCGTCTACTAGAACGAGGGATGAAGCCTTTAACTCTTCCCTTAGATTGTCCATGTCATCAGGTAATGCGTAGTGAACACATTGCCAACTTACTTTTTCTAAATCGTCAGCGAATATCATCAGTACCTCTTAGGATCAATCTGTATGAAATTCCTATAGTGATCATCTGTATAATACGTCCGACCACTATCCACGTCCCTTACTACCCTACGAGCCCCACGATTAGAAGCACCAGGAGTATCTACTGTGTATTCTCTATAGTTACCTTTCGGTAATGCGCCTTCACGGTTTTTAAACACCGTGCCGTCTTTCTTATATGGGAACGGGCCACCGCTATCTATTCTATCGAGAGTTTTATTTACTTCTGTCACTCGAGCTTTGTCTGAGAAAGGTAGCTTTCTACCTGCGCCCTTTGCAACCCCAACCAAAGAGCGCTTAAGCCCCTTATCCCCCACAGGTGGACCGGCCACGGTCGGGAATGCATAGACCCTGCCATCCCCAATAACCTTGATCAGCGCCCAAGACGCCTTGACACTGCGCCCGTCAGGCAAGTGCACC
>JALUUH010000051.1 GCA_027021445.1 Gammaproteobacteria bacterium | reverse complement strand
AAATTCTCCAGCACGCATTTTCAGTAGATATATCCCGCTCGGCATCTTTTCCCCTCGATCGTTTCGAGCGTCCCATATCCGCTCATAATATCCTGCCTGATATTTATCGTCCGCCAATATCCGTACTTTTTGACCCAAGGCATTGTAGATCTCAATCAATACATGTGCTGCTTTAGGTAAACCAAATCGAATCCGCGTTTCTGGATTGAATGGATTCGGATAATTTTGTGATAATTCAAAATACGTTGGTATACGCCCAGAGATCCGGCCATTAATATCTGTCGCTACATCTGACGTCCGAAACGAAAATCGGTTTTTGCTCTCTACGCTTGCCCCGGCTTTATCTTTTGCTACAACATACCAATAATACTGTTTGTTCTGTTCCAGACCATCTGGGATTATATAATTCGTTTCCATTGTTGTAACTACAATTAATGTATCAGAAAAATCAGATCGCTCTGACACTATAACATCATATCACTGGTGTCCGGTTAAGCTTGAAAATATTTCTTGTAGTTTATTAAAAAACAATCAGTAACCACATGAAAAAATATTTTTCTACTTGAACTCGTTTGTATTTGCTATCTTGCCTTTTGGAAAAAATCTGGAGGCAAGATATGTATTCTGGAAAACTCGTTTTTTCACAATTCATCTCGCACTTTCCGAAGTACGAATTCAAAAAATGTGTGGATCGGTACCGCGGCAATTACCGAGTCCGAACCTTCTCATGTTGGGATCAATTTCTGTGCATGGCGTTTGCCCAGTTAACTTCACGGCCAAGTCTTCGGTCAACCGTGAATATTTTGCATGCCAGGAAAAACAGGCTCTATCACATGGGGTTTCGCGGCCCGATTTCACTGAGTACTTTAGCTGATGCAAATGAAAATCGAGATTGGAGAATCTACGCTGACTATGCCCAAGTCCTTATCAATATTGCCAAAAATATTTGTCGACGAGATAAGTTTGAACTTCGAATCTCAGAAACCGTGTACGCACTTGATTCCAGTACCATTGATTTATGTTTAAACTTATTTCCATGGGCCAAATTTCGAAAGACGAAAAGCGCTATAAAATTGCATACATTGCTCAATATTAGGACACACATCCCTGATTTTATGGAAATTACAGATGGTAAGTATCACGATGTTAATATCTTGGATGTACTGATCCCTGAAGCGGGTTCTTTTTATGTGATGGATCGCGCTTACAATGATTTTTCTCGGTTATATCAATTTCACATTTTAGGCGCCTTCTTTGTTCTTCGGGCCAAAAGAAATATGAACTTTCGGAGAATATATTCACATCAAGTCGATAAATCAACGGGCCTGAAATGGGATCAAACGATTAAACTAACGGGCTCAAAGACGGCACATTATTATCCCGAACATTTAAGACGTATCGGGTATTACGATTCGACGAATGAGCGCCATTTCACATTCATTACTAACAATTTTGCCCATGAAGCATTGCTCATTACCCAGCTCTTCAAAAGCCGGTGGCAAATCGAGTTGTTTTTCAAATGGATCAAACAACATTTGCGGATCAAAACTTTTTTCGGTACCTCGGAAAATGCCGTAAAGACTCAAATTTGGATCGCTGTTTGTGTCTACATCCTTGCAGCGATTCTGAAAGAAAGAATGAAATTGGACATCTCACTCTACACTTTTTTGGATATTTTGAGTGTCTCTACCTTCGATGAAGTCGATATTTTACAATTAGTTACAAAAAATCAAATTTCAGCCATCGAAGGCGTTTCTCGTAACCAATTGAATTTATTTGATTTTTAACCGGACACTAGTGCCGTAAAATCAAAGTTTCTCACTCAAGATATCTCAACGCTTTTTCGAGGACCACTTCACTAGATGGCTTGAGGCTTGGAATGACACCATCAGACAAGTATTTATGATGAGGGAATGCTTTTCGAATTTTTCTATATCGGCGCCTGGAATCTGCTGAAACATTTTATCCGCTTTTTCTAAAAACGGAATCAAGCTTTTTATGCAACATGCTGGACAGTCCGTTCGAGTTTTGTTTTGACGTTTAAATAAATCTCATATCCGTTTGCCAGTTCACTAAATCCCCCCGATCATCTAACTCCCCGTAGTTGCATTTGTCCATGAAGGTTTCCGGGGAGATGGCGTACTGGATGACGTAGGCTTGCAGCCGCTGGGATAAAGTCACTGAGAAGTCGATTGGGGATTTGGAGTGGGTAACTTGTTTTTATGACAACGCTCCAGGTGCGAGGTTCAGCCCGGTGGCTACCATCAAATATTGTCTTTTATAGATGCTCTTCTCCCCCCAGCAGTCGGATGAGCTGCAGGCATGACAAACATCAGGCATTTTCATGCTTTTAGACCACCCCGCTTACTTTTGGTCCCCCTTCTTTGCGCAGGCTTTGCACTGGCATATCTCTCTTAAATAGGTGTAGGTGTAAATGCCGGTGTTGTGGCCATCAGACCAGAAAATCTGATAGGCGTAACGGCCTACTGGCACCGCTTCTACCGGCCGGATTTTCTCCGGAACCTGATGGGGATACACGACCCGTTTCCCCGATATTTCATCCACACATTCGGCACAGGGACAGCTCCCGCGAAGAAAGCGAAAGTGGTATTCGCTGACGTGGCCGTCATCCCAGGTAATCAGGAGTTTCTGATCCTTCGTGGTTTTCATATCTATGGGAGCAGGGATTTTTTCCGCCATTCTCATCGCCTCATTCGGTTGATTTTTATGGAAAAATGTTCTATTTTGAAAATTGGTTCTGGAATTTCGAACTTCGAGTACGCCAGGGTTGCAGAGCAGTATTGAATGTTAAAATGAGGGTTTTCGGACTAAAA
>JALUUH010000050.1 GCA_027021445.1 Gammaproteobacteria bacterium | reverse complement strand
AGTCAATTATGAAACACAACTTGCCGCTTAAATGAAATCAAGTTATAAAAAGAAATCTCTGAATGAATTCACGAAACGTGTGGATAACTTGATAGAGTCTATAAAAGTTATTCACAGGCTTGACCGCCTTTCAGAAAGAGAAGAATGGTATTTTAGACATTATATTTTTTTGAAAAACCTTAACTCAGCGTCAACTGAATTGGGGGATGCTCAATATTCAGAAAGCTATCGCGGCATTGCCAAGCTAAAAAATAACGAATTTTCTTGCCAATTTTTGATTAATACATTGTCTCGTTCTTGGGTTTTGTTATGCAATGTAGAAAGTGCTTCGTTGTTTTTGGTGATATACAGCGTTAATACTTTCCCCGCTTTATCTTTTAGTTTTATTTGCCCGGCGATTTGTCCTTGTATCGAGCAATAACGTGCCCCAAGTACATCATAGGATGCAAGCATGAGATGCTCTGGAGCTTTGAGATCAAAATCGAGTTGCTGCATCATCGTTGATAGACTGGCATAATTATCGGCATCAAACTCAGTGGCTAATTGCTTGTTGTGATTGAGTGCAACTTCCTGTGCGACTCTTAATATTAAATCAGACTCTGCTGGTTTGAAAATATAGGCAAATTGAATGGCCGTGAAAAAAATGGCGGTAAACGATGCAACCATGGCAATATTGACTTTGCTGGCAAACCACCGGGGTTTTGTTATAGTTTTTTGGATTTTAGCAACTGGCATTAGTTTTTCCATCATCTCAGGAGAGAGCTTTTGCTCGTGATAGAAACGTTTTACGCCTTTTTCTACGTTTTCATCTTTCATGCGGTTGCTTGCCCATTTTTGTTCTGCAAATGTTTTCTCACTTTCTTTTTTGCACGATGCAATAAACTCAAGATAGTGCCGCGTGCCTGGTTGGTAAAATCAGCGACTTCCTGCGCGGTATAACCTTCTACAACAACCAGAAATAAGGTTTCTCGTTCCACCACTCGAAGCAGGGAAAGACCATCTTCTAAATCATATTGATCAACATAATAGGAATCGTTTTCTTCCGTACTTGCGTCCCTAGTCTCAGTAATATCATCCAGTGGAATTAATGGAGCCAATTTTTCTTTTTTGTAAATATTTAAAAATCTTGAACGAATTGCGGTAAATAGATAGGGTTTGGACTGCTCGCCATTCGCTTTGAGCATTGCTAGCCAGGCTTCTTGTAATACATCTTCAGCGCGATACTGATCATGTACCAGCGAATAGGCATAACGATACCCACTCTGTAGTAATGCTGCGATGTCTTCAGTTTTTGTAACACCCATTTTCTACGTACATGCCGATTCATTGCAAAATTTTAAAAAGAAAAGCTCCAAAAGATTGCTGAGGAGAACAATAATTCAGAGCATTCAGTACTAAACAAGCAAGCTTGTTATATTTTCTCTAGATGATACTTGCGCTTTTTCCCATCAATAGAATGAACCAATGCTTGGGTGGTGACGAGTTCTTGGCCAACAGATCGCACCATAAAATCGATATCTACTTTGCGGCCTTTATGATCAATGAAATCTGCACAGCTGACATAAAAATCGCCTTTTTTCACTATGCCATCGTGTAATTTGTCAAGCTTCAGCTTTAATAACTTTCCTTTGACCGCATCATATACCAGCATCGACCCATCCACTGCCTGGGAGTCAATGAAATGATTCATGGATTTTTGAATATTCACTCTTAAATCGCCTTTGATCGCTGGGTCATTTGCAGCACTCACGGCAAATGATGCTAATAATCCACAGAGACCGATAATGCTATATTTTGCTAGTTTTCGTACCACGATAATCACTCCTTTTTGATTGTTCAGTAATATTAACAATCGAAGCAGTGATTTGATTGCATTATTTTTATAATTTTCGTCAATTATTGCACTTTTTTAAATCAGTCATTAATTTCATCTTCAAATTCAGAGTCATTTTCTCGTCGCCCTACTCTATTCGGATAACGATCTTTCTCAATGTTATTTTGTATACCCGTGGCGTTTGAGATAGAGGTTTTTAGTGTGCGTCATATCGTTTTGTGGCGAGGTGAAATGACAACGCGCTACACCATGAATAACATGCTTTTAGTGGCAACCCGAGTTTTGTGAATATCACTGAAAAACACTATACTATAGGTTTACTGGCAATTGATCTCAACTGAGAGATCACTTTAACAATGATTATGTAGGAATGTCTTCATTCCTTAAAATATGGAGAAAAAATTTGGACAATAATGACATCATGCGTCGTATACGCTATACCTTCGATTTTAGCGATACTCAGATGATTTCCATATTCAGTCAAGCAGCGCTGGAAGTAACACGCGAACAAATCAGCGACTGGCTAAAAAAAGAAGATGACCCTAGTTTTAAGAAGTGCGATGATAAACAACTCGCGTATTTTTTAAATGGACTGATTAACGAAAAACGTGGAAAAAAAGAAGGTGCTCAACCTGCAATAGAAAAACATTTGAATAATAATATTATATTTAGAAAACTGAAAATAGCATTAAATTTAAAATCTGAAGAGATCTTAGCTATCCTCAATAATACAAATATCAACATAAGCAAACATGAGTTAAGTGCATTCTTTCGCAAACCAGGTCATAAACATTACCGTGAATGCAAGGATCAAATATTGCGAAATTTTCTCACCGGGATACAGCAAAATAGTAGAGACAAGACCTCTAAGGAATGAACACGGAATAAGTTAAAACTCATCCATGCTTCATCTCGTTCAATTCTGACTCAATCAATTGCATTTTTTGTATTCGACTCAGTTTTTTAATAACACTTTCTCTTTTACTCGCCATTGATCTGTCATATCCGGTTTCGAGATAGATA
>JALUUH010000049.1 GCA_027021445.1 Gammaproteobacteria bacterium | reverse complement strand
CGTAAGAGACACAGTTAAGCGTTGACAGGGGAACGCACAGGCTCAGTATTGAGCTCCGAAATTACATCGAGAACGTTGACCTTGTTGGGTGAAGGGGAAGACCCTATTGATAACCCTCGAAAATGGCAAGAGGTTATCAAGTTCTTCGGAGTCATAGACCTGGTGCATGAAACCGATGGGGTCAGACTCGATTGATTTTAGGTAATAGGGGACAGACCCGAATACTGCTTCTTTAAGGGAATATATTTATAGGTATCAATAGCTTATAAAGTGAATTTCGATGTTTTTAACAAAAGTAAAAAAAGCAAAAATACTATTTTTATAGGATCTAAAACATCAAGCGGACACTTGCTAATGACGTTTAACTGCATAGCAATGCGTGCAACTCATTGATAATATTGAACAAACCCATAAAGAAGCAGTATTCGCCTGAACGGTGAATTGGGCATGACGGCGATCCTGCATACCTGGGGACAAAACCTCAGTCGGCACGTCCACCTGCACTGTCTGGTTCCCGGAGGTGCCCCGGTAGAGGCGGCATAGTCCAGCAGACGTTTATACCCTATGCTGAACTGGGCACGGGGTATAAGTGCTTAGACGTTATGTGCTTGAAAACCATAGAGATATGATCATCTTTAGTATCTCTGTCAAGAATCCGCTAAAATGAACGTATCCGTCTGTTTAGAAAGTTGGAAATATCATGAATTTACAAGAACTTACCCCATCTGAAAAAATACTATTAGCCGAAGAGTTATGGGATAGCGTGGCATCTGATGAGCGGCTATTTCCGCTAACTGAGGATCAGAAAGCGGAGATTGAAACGAGGCTTGCTAGTTATTCTGCAAATCCAGAAGCAGGGGACACGTGGGAAAATGTTAGAAATAGAATTTCTAATTCATGAGTAAAAAGCAAGTGATAATCCGCCCAGAGGCGGAGTCAGACATTAAAGATGCTTATCAATGGTATGAGGCTCAAAGGAAAGGACTAGGCGAGAGTTTTCTTCTTTGCATTGAAGAAGCATTATCTAGAGCATCACGCAATCCAGATATATATTCAATTGTTCATAAAAACGTTCGTAGAGTCTTAATACACCGGTTTCCATTTGGCTTATTTTTTATCGAGAGTGAGAAAAGTATTTCAATTTTGGCTGTACTTCATGCTCGTAGGAATCCAAAAATGTGGAAAGGTCGCACATAACGAATTAGGTTAGATCGTGTGAGGAACGAACCACAATCTGAACCGTTTGTGTGTGCCCGGCATGTGTTGCTGGGATCAGGCCTTGCAATCAAGCATCCAGCAAAAAAAACAAGATACCCATAAAACAAGGGGACACAATACTTAATTGCAATAATGGTAATCCAATTTCTAGCTGAAAGTCGGAGGTTTAAATCTGTAAAACGAACGAATTAAGTATTGTGGCCCCTTGTTTTCTCCCTATCGATTTTGTTATTTTCCCACGTTTATTTTTCAGGAACAACACATGGATTACAGGCGTACTAAGTCATCGGGTTACCGAAAGATTTACTCGGTCATTTTCAGTTCATTTCTTTTTTTATTCATACCGCAACAGATATTTGCAAATCCCACCGTCAAAAATGTCATTCTTCTGATTGGTGATGGCATGGGGCCTCAACAATATGCATTAGCCCTGTCATATGCCCGGCTGGCACCCAATGCTCACACTCGGGAGCTGAATCTGGAAAAGTTCATGTCCCAGGGTGAGCTTGGGTTAATGATGACTCATCCCCATAATGCGCTTGTTGTTGATTCTGCGGCATCGGCTACGCAACTGGCGACGGGTCATTATTCGGGATCAGAAATGATTGGCCTGGATTATAAAGGGAATCCACAAAAAACTATCCTGGAGCGTGCGCGTGATGCGGGGAAATCTACAGGACTGGTGTCTGATACCCGTATCACTCACGCAACGCCTGCTGCATTTGCCGCTCACCAGCCTCATCGGTCAATGGAAAATAACATTGCTTCCGATTTGATAAATAATCATGTTGATGTGATGTTGTCTGCCGGTCTGCGGTCGTTTCTTCCGCAGGGTGTCGAAGACAGGGAAAGCAAAGTATATGCTCACCTTCGTCAACAAATTCCTGAACACATTACGCTGAATTCTAAAAGAACGGATGATCGCAACTTGTTAAATGAAGCTGAGGCTAAAGGTTATCATCTTGTATTTGATCGGGAGTCAATGTTGACAGCGCCCAAAAACAAGAAGCTGTTGGGTCTTTTTGATAGTAAAAAAATGCCTAATGGTATTCGTGAATATCAAACGGAGAATCAACAATCCAGAAAGCATCCTACGTTGAAAGAAATGACCATCAAAGCACTTGATCATTTGTCCAGAAATAAAAAAGGATTCTTTTTGATGGTTGAGTCGGGCCAAATCGATTGGGCGGGCCATTCCAGTGATGCGGGTACAATGCTTCATCAGATGTTGCAATTTGATAAAACAATTGGGTATGTCATGGAATGGGCTGAGAAAAAGGGTGATACTCTGGTTGTGTTAACAGCAGATCATGAAACCGGATCATTCGGTTTCAGTTATTCAAACTTTGAAGTTCCAAAGGCAAAAGAACTGGAAGGTTCTGCTTTTAAGGGTGTCAAGTTCAAGCCAAAGTACAATTTTGGTGCGCCAAAAATAATCGATATGCTTTACCGGCAGAAAAAATCCTACACAGATATGATGTCTGAGTTTACTGCCTTACCTGAAGAACAGGAAACGGCAGAAAGTTTGATGAATATTGTTAATGGAAGTTCTGAATTCAAAATATCCCTGGAGGAAGCAGAAGAAATATTACAGCCTGTGGATGATGGGTTTTATGTGAACGATTTTAAGGAGTTTTATGTTTATTTTAATAATCATCGACAAAACAGGC
>JALUUH010000048.1 GCA_027021445.1 Gammaproteobacteria bacterium | reverse complement strand
GATAACCAAGCCGCTGAAATATTAAACACTGAGCGGCAGAAGCTGTTTAACCTGATTTTTGAGCAGGATAAAAAACGAGCATAATAACTACCCCCGTTTCAGACTCATTTGTCTATTGGAAAATACTCTATCCCCCACAACTCTTCGGGAGTATAGACAGGCAGGCTGGTATTTTTATAGTCTTTTATGTTTCTAGCTACAAGACCATTCATGTTACAACATTCACCAGAATAATATTGAACAGCATTCTCGAAATCGGCAAATTTTGAGTTTATGGATAACTCTAAAACTTTTGAGTTAACCTCAGCTATTCTGAAAATAGCGAGCAATTTTTTAATCTCTACCTTTGCCTGTTTTTTATTTATGGCTTTCGATATAAGGTAATCCAAAGTAGTAATTGTAGTTGCGCACAGATAACCATCAGAGCACAAAAGGGGTCAGAGCCCTTTAATCTGCTTTAATCTGCTTTAATCTGCTTTAATCTGCTTTAATCTGCTTTAATCTGCTTTAATCTGCTTTAATCTGCTTTAATCTGCTTTAATCTGCTTTAATCTGCTTTAATCTGCTTTAATCTTTTAATAGATGATCCTAGTACACTATCAAGGCCCAACAGGCTTCTAGGATCATCAGGTCAAGCCCAGAATCAGTCGTTTGTTTTTGGATCGTATGGCACATTCCAGTTAGGCGCCATCTTGTAATCTGTGCCGATCTTAACTTCATACGGCTCAACCACATCTGGTAAACCATCAAAGGTAAAGTTTGTTACTGCGGTATGCTTTAACCACACTACTCTATTTTTATGGCGTTGACCGGTCTTAACGGACACTAGGGGGGTGTGGTAGTGAACAAACCCCTCGGTATAATATTTTACCGCTTTTGATTCGCTCCAGGTGTCGATTTTACCGATCATTGTCCATAATAGTTCGCCATCTGCCGCATCGGTTGACCAAAAATTAGCCGAGCCAAAAGGCCCCGTATTGTAGTGTTTGGCGACAATCGTATTTCTTGATATCTGTACCCACTCGTGTCCGGGGATATCTTGCTCACCGTTGGGTCCGTCCGCTGGTCCCTCCAAATAGTACTTTTGCCCATGCAACTTTATAACGATTCCGTGCACAAATGATTTATCCCATTTAGGATGTGCCTGAACCGAGCCAATAGCTAAAAAGGCAACAATGGCAAAAATAAATAATGGTATTTTTTTACGCTATGCATCTCTTGCTCCTGTATGTCTGTTTTATACTTCAAATCTGCCAAGCTATTCTCTGATTAAAAACTCGAGTCCAACCGGGTGCTCTTCTCCATAAAAACACGTTGTAATAAATCCCAACAGCTGTCTTATATTACAGGTCGGTCTTGATATGGAAGAAGATAGGTTTTCAACCGGGGTATTACATACCCTCTCATTAATGGATAAAGTATTCGCATCACCATAAATTTAGAAGTAATGGCTTTTGCAGGGCTTGAGCCGTATGATGGGAAACTAGGAGACTGTCTGAGAATCTAATCATCAAAGAACATGATCGCAAAATATACAATATTAGTGTTTTTAATGACACTCCTCCTCGGTTGTGAAGATAGTGAGGGTGATGCAGGTGATGCCATGTTACAGCCATCTGCTCAGGGTGCACGAATACTTGGCATGGATGTAAAGAACATCCCATCAGTCAGCTATTCCACAGCGTATGACCAAGCCATGGCATTGGGTGTCCGGGAAGTTAGCGTATCATTGGATTGGTCGTTACTAGAACCATCAGTCGGAAGTTATGACAATTCACTTCCCGCGATCATTGATACCTTTTATCCAATGCAAGTAGGCAATCTCACTCTTGTATTACGCCCTCTGGATACGCCTGGCCCTTCCCTACCTACTGAACTAGCAGGCCTCGCATATGACAATCCCACGATGATTGAGGCTTTTGAGAATTTTCTTACGAATCTTCACGCGCAACTATCTACATTAAATGCAAGCGGTAAGCTGAGATGGATACATGTTGGCAATGAAATTGATTCGTATCTAGGTACTGATGCAACCAAATGGGCGCAGTGGCAACGCTTTTTTCAGGCTGCAAAAGCAAAAATCGAAAGCTTATGGGGATCGCAGGTTGAGGTGAGTAGTATTATTCAATTTGCTGCATTGAATGAGGCTAACAAGCTAGCTTTGTACTTGAATTTATTGCCGACACTCGATCATGCGGTGCTGACCTATTACCCTCTGAGTTTCGATTTCACGATGCGACCAGTTTCTTCGGTGGCAACGGATTTTGCTCTTATGGTAAATAAGATCCCCGGAAAAACTATTCTACTGCAAGAGTGCGGCTATCCATCAAGTTCTGTTAACAATAGCAGCGAAACGCTACAGGCAGATTTCATCTCGGCTGTTTTTGAGACATGGGATAGCCATATTGATCGTATTCGCTTAATAGATTTCACATGGCAATATGATGTTTCTGCAACGACAGTAGATCAATGGGTTCTTGATTATGGTATGTCAGGTAACCCCTATGAAATTGCATTTAGAGAATATCTCGGGACATTAGGATTAGCTAATTATGACGGCACAGAAAAAGAGGCTATGCAGCGTTTGCGCAATGAATTACAAACCCGACAGTGGGTAAAATAGAAGAGTAAGAAGCAGAAGAGTTTTCCCATTGACTAAAGAAAGCCTGGAAGGGAAAAGGGATTCAAACACACCCTGCAATGAATGTGTTGCATGCTACCCTTCTTCTTATTTCATCCATATTTTGAGCATCATCCTATACAGCACCCGCATTTATCACTTGAAATTCGCCCCAATCGTCACCATAAACCGCACTGCATAAATTCATTCCTAGAGACGAGCTTAATTGAAGCAAAAAGAATTGAAACAATCCGTAATATCAGATATTCAGCAATGGCCTAGCTGGAGAATTAAACTCAGAGCGTTTATCGAGTCTCAACACTTTCAACGCTTTATAATTACCCTCATTTTAATCAATGCCGCCATCCTAGGTATGTTAACAGATGCCGATATCATGTCCGCCATCGGTGGTGTGTTAATAGGCCTAGACAGCGCCATCATTGGTGTTTTTGTCATCGAAATAATATTGCGCTTAATCGTTTATCGATGGTCATTTTTTCGCAGCCCTTGGAGTGTATTTGATTTTTTTGTCGTCGCTATTTCATTGATACCTGCATCTGGACCATTTGAAGTATTGCGCGCACTGCGTGTATTACGCGTATTGCGCCTACTGACTATGGTACCGTCAATGCGTCGTGTTGTTGCAGGCATGATTAAGGCAGTTCCTGGCTTGGGTTCAGTCGGTGCAATTATGTGTGTACTTTTTTATGTCGCGGCCGTAATGGCCACCAACTTGTTTGCCAAAACTTTTCCTGAATGGTTTGGCAGCCTCGGAGCCAGCGCTTATACCTTATTTCAAATTATGACCTTGGAATCTTGGTCGATGGGAATAGTTCGCCCCGTTATGGAGGTTCACCCCCACGCATGGTTGTTTTTTCTACCGTTTATCTTGATTGCTACTTTTACGGTTTTAAACTTATTAATGGCTGTCATTGTTAATGCCGTACAAGAAGTACAACATAATGAATTAGAGCAAGCCCAGAAAAACATTAGTCATAAAGTAGACCAAGAAACAAATACACTACAGCAAGAAATAATAAGTTTAAGAATGGATATCCGAGAGATTAGAAGCTTATTGAAGAACAAACAATCATCCGTG
This sequence comes from Gammaproteobacteria bacterium, assembly GCA_027021445.1. Classification (GTDB taxonomy): domain Bacteria; phylum Pseudomonadota; class Gammaproteobacteria; order S012-40; family S012-40; genus JALUUH01. The sequence goes on along the minus strand of JALUUH010000048.1, from coordinate 46,653 downwards.
TTATAAATATATTTCCAGGAAAAAATAGATATTGTAGTTATTCCTAAAAATTAATCCAGCAAAGCGAGAATTTTTTGTTTTCTCGCAGCATCCGCAAAACTGGCTTCGATACTATTTCGCACCAATTTTTTAGCTTGTTCTTTGCTCATAGCAAGATCCTGTGCTAAAGCAACAAAATTTTCTGTCATATAACCTCCAAAATAAGCAGGATCATCCGAGTTAACCGTTACACATACACCTTCTTCTAACATCTGCAAAATATTGTGTTCTGACATATCGTCAAATACACATAGTTTGGTATTCGAGAGCGGGCAAACCGTTAATGGTATTTTAGTCGCTACTAAATGATTCATTAATTTTGCATCATCTATTGCGCGCACACCATGATCGATACGCGAAACTTTTAAATCATTAATAGCCGTCCAAATATATTCGGCCGGTCCTTCTTCTCCGGCATGAGCAACGGTTAATAGTCCCAATTCGCGTGCTTTAGCAAACACACGACTAAATTTTTCAGGTGGATGGCCTCGCTCAGAACTATCTAATCCAACACCAACGATTTGATCTAAAAAAGGCTCCGCCTGTGCTAATACAGCAAACGCAGCCTCTTCACTGTCATGCCGCAGGAAACACATTATTAATTCTGAGCTAATACCCCATTTAAGCTCGCCATCTTTTAAAGCCTGGGTAATGCCATTAATAATAACTTCAAATGATATTCCCCGATCAGTATGTGTTTGCGGGTCAAAAAAAGGTTCTACATGCACTACATTTTGTTGATGACATTTCTCTAAATACGCCCAGACGAGATCATAAAAATCTTGCTCCACGACAAGAACATTAGCGCCTTGATAATAGATATCCAAAAAATCCTGTAGCTTACTAAACTCATAAGCCTTACGTACCTGATCCACCGTTTGAAAAGGCAAATCGATATTATTTCTTTGCGCCAATTCAAACATAAGCTCTGGCTCTAAACTTCCTTCTAAATGCAAATGCAGTTCTACCTTAGGCAGAGCATTTAGCCAATCATAAGACATAGTCCATCAACCTCATTATGCTGTAGAGTTCAGGTGGTTTTAATCGCATAAATTTTTTCAATCTAGGTTTTGCATGAAATATTCATTCCAGTACATTAAGATAGGGACTGGATATTCATCAACCTACGAGAATGAAATGGCTTATTTATATTTAGCTATCGCCATCATTGCTGAAGTCATTGCGACCAGTGCCCTAAAGGCATCCGCTGAGTTCAGCAAGCTATTCCCAAGCCTTATTGTCATTATTGGGTATGGCATTGCCTTTTACTTCATGACATTGGTATTACGTACCATACCCCTCGGCATTACTTATGCGATTTGGTCAGGTGTTGGCATTGTATTAGTCGCCATTGTTGGAGCCATACTCTATAAACAAATACCAGACACTCCTGCCATTCTCGGTATGGGGCTTATCATATCAGGGGTCATCGTCATTCATCTGTTTTCTAAAACGGTAAGCCACTAGAAAACCCAGGGGCAGGTCTTTCATTGTGCGCCATCGACAAGCAAGTTGAGGTCGTTCCGTCTAGGCAGCACAAAGCCATTGCGGCTCCTTCAAGAACATCTTGCGACCATTGCTTGTAGGCAACAAGCCATGAAGAAGGAGTTGAGAATATACACTCGCTGGTCCATGTTATTGTTGAAAATCAACTAGCAATGAACGTAGAACCTATTCCCTCGACAATATCAAAACTCACTCGACAGGGCTTAAGTAGACATGAGGCTATGCACGCAATTGGAGCCGTTCTTTCCGAGGATTTGTTCAATATTATAAAATGCAATCAAAAACACAATATTAAAAACTATCGTACACGGTTAGGCAAACTCACTACAAAAAGATGGTTTAAAGGAAAGTGGTAAAAAATTCAATCACTAAGCCTGAAAGGACGCTTCATCGATTAATCTGTCCACGCTGAAAATGCCTGTTTTTCGTTCAGCCAAGTATCGCAAGAGTAGTGTAGTCACTCTGCAAACAAGTAAGCAATACCGTTAACATTTACGCGCTATTTTAAATATATTTGGCAAGCACCTCGAAGGCTGTCCTAGATTCACGAAGGAATGGTTCACTATTTTCAGTGACTAACATCAGGGATAGCCGAACGGAAAAACAGTGACTCATCCGTACTTAGCGGGAACTGCTGATATTTAGCAACTCAACTAGCACTGTTTATATATATAGTATATACTTTTTTCAACAGCTGAATTAACCTAATACGCGACACATATCGACTGGTGTTAAAGCTGGGTTATGGGTTTTTGTACAAACAAATACAGCTTCAACTTTTAATTTAATCAAACAACCCTAAATGGTGTAATTGCAATGGATGAAAACAAAAAAAGAGCGTTAAGTGCGGCATTAGGCCAGATTGAAAAACAATTTGGCAAGGGCTCGGTAATGCGCATGGGCGATGGCAATGCAATTCGAGATATAGCAGCGATATCTACAGGGTCTTTAGGGCTTGATATTGCGCTTGGCATTGGCGGACTACCCAAAGGGCGTGTTATCGAAATATATGGTCCTGAATCTTCGGGTAAAACCACATTAACCCTATCCGCAATTGCACAATCGCAAAAAATGGGCGGCACTGCTGCATTTGTTGATGCTGAGCATGCGCTTGACCCCATTTATGCGCAAAAATTAGGCGTCAATATTGATGACTTACTGGTTTCTCAACCAGATACAGGTGAGCAAGCCTTAGAAATTACCGACATGTTAGTGCGCTCAGGTGCCGTGGATATAGTTGTCATCGATTCAGTGGCCGCGTTAACCCCTAAAGCCGAAATTGAAGGCGACATGGGTGATCACCATGTTGGCTTGCAAGCCCGGCTAATGTCGCAGGCTCTGCGCAAATTGACAGCAAACATTAAGCGCTCTAACACCTTGGTCATTTTCATTAATCAAATTCGCATGAAAATCGGCGTTATGTTTGGTAGTCCCGAGACAACCACGGGCGGTAATGCGCTTAAATTTTACTCATCTGTACGCCTCGATATTCGACGCACCGGTGCGATCAAGAAAGGGGATGAAGTCGTTGGTAGCGCGACCAGGGTCAAAGTTGTAAAAAACAAAGTAGCCCCGCCCTTTAAACAAACCGAATTCGATATTCTCTATGGTGAAGGAATTTCCTTATTGGGTGAAATTATTGACCTCGGCGTTAGCGAAGGCTTGATCAATAAAGCCGGCGCTTGGTATAGCTATAATGGCGAACGCATTGGGCAAGGTAAAGAAAATGTCCGAAACTACTTAAAAGCGAACCCAGCCATGGCCGAAGAAATTGAAGCACTGCTGCGCACACGTTTATTACCTACGCTCACCAAAGATGAAACCTCTGGCGATAAAAAAGAAAAGGAATTAGCCCAAGCGTAAATCTTAGCCAATAACTGTTCGATTAACAGGGGTTAGTGAGCAGCATTCACTGACCCTTATTGACTTCAAGCTAAGCCCCTTATATTTAGCCTATTTTTTATAGAATGCCAAGCATGAACAAACCCAATCACTTCGATCCTGGTGCTCAGGATAAAGATAAATTAGATTCTGACCATCGCATTAAAACCATTATCTATCGATTTTTAACACGACGGGAATATAGCCGCTTAGAACTTGAACGAAAACTAATCAAAAAAGAGTTTAACTCAGCCCAAATTACCCCCCTACTGGATCACTTCGCCCAAGAAGATCTTCAATCTGATCAACGTTTTGCTGAAGCATTTTGCAGGTTTCGCGCATCCAAGGGCTATGGGCCGTTCAAAATCGAGGTGGAATTGCGTTTAAAAGGAATTTCTGACGAGATAATAGCGCAAACACTGGACTCTATAGGACGAGATTGGTATAAAACCGCGAAAGAGATCATTGATCGACGTTTTGGGGTCGATAAAATAAGTAGTCTCGAAGACCGAGGTAAGCGCTGGCGATTCTTGCAAAATCGTGGTTTCACTTCAGATCAAATTAAAACGGCTATTGAATTGAGTTAAATAAATGAAAGTTTCTGAAATACGCGCTGCATTTTTGGCGTTTTTTGAACAACGCGGACACGAAATCGTTGCCAGTAGCCCACTTATACCAGAAAACGATGCCACCCTACTCTTTACCAATGCAGGCATGGTGCAGTTCAAAGATGTGTTTTTAGGACGTGAAACACGTAATACGCTTAGAGCGACCAGCTCTCAACGCTGCGTAAGAGCTGGTGGCAAACATAATGATTTAGAAAACGTAGGTTATACCGCAAGACATCATACTTTTTTCGAAATGCTGGGTAACTTCAGTTTTGGCGATTATTTTAAGCACGACGCTATTTCCTATGCATGGCAGTTCTTAACTAAAATACTGGACTTAGCGCCAGAGCGTTTATGGGTCACCGTATTTGATGAAGACGATGAAACAAAAGACATCTGGATTAATCACATTGGCGTAGATCCGGCTAGACTTTCTTGTATTGGTGCAAAAGATAATTTTTGGTCCATGGGAGATACTGGGCCTTGTGGCCCCTGCACCGAAATATTTTACGATCATGGGCCTGAAGTCGAAGGTGGGCCGCCCGGAACGCCCACAGAAGACGGTGATAGATACGTTGAAATCTGGAACCTGGTCTTTATGCAATACGATCGCTCAGCGGATGGAACGCTGAAACCCTTGCCTAAACCCTCGGTAGATACAGGCATGGGATTAGAACGTGTAGCCGCAGTAATGCAAGGCGTACACAGCAACTATAGTACCGACTTGTTTCAGCACTTAATAAAAACGGCGGCAATACTCACTGATTGCACCGACCTCGATCATAACTCATTAAAAGTCATCGCAGATCACATACGCTCGTGTGCGTTCCTCATTGCGGACGGAGTGATGCCTGCCAACGAAGGTCGTGGTTATGTGCTACGCAGAATCATTCGGCGCGCTTCCCGCCATGGTTATGAACTCGGCCAAAAAGGACTTTTTTTCTATCAGCTCATTGATATTTTAGCAGACGTTATGGGCGATGCTTATCCCGAGCTATTAACTCAAAAAGAAAGAATTAAAAAAACCCTCAAACTTGAGGAAGAACGCTTTGCGGAAACCTTAGAGCAAGGAATGAAAATCTTAGAAGCTGAAATGGCTGCGCTCGAAGGAAAGACGATTCCTGGAGAAATTGTCTTTAAGCTTTACGATACCTTTGGCTTTCCACTCGATTTAACGGCAGATATCGCGGCAAACGCTAACTTGAAATTGGATCACCCAGGTTTTGAACAAGCGATGGAAGCACAACGCAATCGAGCACGTGCCGCCAGTCAATTTGGTGCTGATTATAGCGCTGAAATCGACGCTGAAGGCCAAACCGAGTTTAGTGGATACACCGCACTCACTGCTCAAGCAACAATTAATGCCATTTTTGTGGACGGAAAACCGGTTACTCAACTCGCAAATGGCGAACAAGGCTATTTTGTGCTCGACAAAACACCTTTTTATGCGGAGTCTGGAGGACAAACAGGAGACACAGGCGTTTTATCCAATGATTCTACACTCATCGAAATTCTGGATACTCAAAAAAACAGTAGCGGCGCCTTCATCCATAGAGGCATCGTAGAACGCGGCATAGTGAAAGAAGGCGATATCCTCACTGCAGCGGTCGCAGAGAAATTACGCATTGAAATTGAACGCAACCATTCCGCAACGCATTTACTCCATGCGGCTTTACGCCAACTTCTCGGAAATCATGTTGAACAGAAAGGCTCTTTAGTCACTGCGGATCGACTGCGATTTGATTTTTCTTACCCTGAACCTATCGCTATAGAACAACTAAAAGAAATTGAGAACCTAGTAAATCAACAGATTCGTAACAACATCGCCATTCAAGTGAGCATAAGCGACATCGAACAAGCTAAAGCAAAAGGCGCTATGGCTTTGTTCGGCGAAAAATACGGTGATGAAGTAAGAGTATTGCAAATGGGTGAGTTTTCAATCGAATTATGCGGAGGCACGCATGTCAACAGCACTGGAAATATTGGATTGTTTCGCATTATTTCGGAAGGCGGCGTTGCCGCAGGTGTACGCAGAATAGAAGCAGTCGCCGGTGAAGGCGCTATACTCTGGAGCCAGCAAAACGAAGACTTGATTCGCCATGTTGCGAGCCAATTAAAAACCAATAGGGAATCAATCAGCACAAAAACAGCACAATTAATCGACAAAAACAAGCAGTTGGAAAAGCAGCTTGCGCAATTAAAGCGCAAACTCGCTACTGCGACAGGCGCGGATTTAAGTGCCCAAGCAACCGACATTAAGGGCATTAAGGTATTAGCGGCTCAGATCGAAGGCGCAGATATCAAAACATTGCGTGAAACCTTAGATCAGTTGAAAAACAAGCTCGGGACTTCGGCTATTGTATTGGCCACCGTTGACGATGAAAAAGTACGACTCATCGCAGGCGTTAGCAAAGACCTTACGGCAAAAGTCAAAGCCGGTGAATTAGTCAATCAAGTCGCTACTCTCGTTGGCGGGAAAGGCGGTGGACGAGCGGATATGGCCCAAGCAGGCGGTGACAACCCAGCTGCTCTAGATGACGCTTTAAACAGCGTTATACCCTGGGTTAGCAAAATAGTGGGAGAATAGATATTTATCCGTTCGCCTGGAGCGCGAGATTTATTGTCGCAAAAACACCACAGTTGTAAATTATTCTTTCAATTTGGAGATAAATACGGTTTAATCCGTGCCCTTTGCTTACGCTAAAACTGGTATGAGTTTAATAGTACAAAAATATGGCGGAACATCCGTTGGTTCCATTGAGCGCATAAAAATAATCGCACAAAAAGTATGTGATTTTCAAGCAAAGGGCCATAAAACGGTAGTCGTTGTTTCCGCAATGAGCGGCGAGACCAATCGTCTTACCGCATTAGCACATGAGCTGCAGGCGCAACCCGACCCGCGAGAAATGGATGTATTATTATCTACGGGTGAGCAACTTACCATTGCCTTACTCGCCATGGCCTTACAAAACTGTGGCTGCGATGTGCGTTCTTATACCGGAAGCCAAGTACGCATTATTACCGATAGCGTGCATACTAAGGCTAGAATTCGTGAAATAGAACAAAGCAAAATTAAACACGATTTGGATAAAGGTCGAATTGTAATCGTTGCTGGATTTCAAGGCTCTGATGAAAAGGGCAACATTACAACACTCGGCAGAGGCGGTTCAGATACCACTGCGGTTGCATTAGCAGCGGCATTGAATGCCGATGAGTGCCAAATATACACCGATGTAGATGGGGTATATACTACCGACCCAAGAGTAGTCGCGGAAGCGACTAAGCTAGACAATATTACTTATGAAGAAATGTTGGAAATGGCGAGCCAAGGTGCAAAAGTACTGCAAATTAGATCCGTCGAATTTGCCAGTAAATATTCGGTACCCCTAAGAGTGCTGTCTTCATTTGTCGATGGTGAAGGTACACTAATTAGTGCAGAGGAAGGAAGAATGGAGCAAGCCCTCATATCTGGTATTGCATTTAACCGCGATGAAGCCAAATTAACCATTGTTGGGGTTCCTGACCAACCGGGTGTAGCGCATCATATTTTGGGACCGATTGGTAATGCCAATATAGAAGTTGATATGATCATTCAAAATGTCGGTGTCGATGGAACCACTGATTTTACATTTACCGTGCACCGCCAGGATTATGAAAAAACATTTAAATTACTACAGACAATTGCTGCTGACCTAGGTGCGAGAGATGTCTCAGGTGATACAAAAATCGTTAAAATTGCGCTTGTTGGCGTAGGAATGAGATCCCATGCAGGAATAGCGAGCACCATGTTTGCGGCTCTCGCTAAAGAAAGTATCAATATTAAGATGATCTCTACCTCGGAAATTAAAATTGCTGTTGTAGTCGATGAAAAATACCTTGAACTCGCCGTAAGAGCGTTGCATGATAATTTTGATTTAGCAAAAGCTGAATAACTCAGATAAGCCATAATAATTCGTCGGGAAAGACGACAATAGACCGCCACGGATGACGACAAAAGATGAGAATTCATCTTAAAAATCACGTTTTTACGTCATAAAGTTTATTTGCAAGTGGTCGATACCTAACGGTATTGGAGTTAAATGAACTAACTCCCGCCGTTTGTTGTGAGATGGCTTTCAATTAAAGGAGAATGCGGTAATGTTAATTTTGACGCGACGCGTAGGAGAGACACTGATCATCGGAGACGATGTAACCGTAACAGTGCTCGGCGTTAAGGGTAATCAAGTCAGAATAGGTGTTAATGCTCCAAAAGAAATTTCCGTACATCGGGAAGAGATTTACGAGCGTATAAAACGAGAAAATAGCGATAATGATGTCGATAATAACAATAATGACAAAGACAACGAATTTGATTCCAATCGGGGATTAGGGTGAAATAAAATCATCTATTGATAGCAGCAACACGTCTCTAATTAGCAAAAACACATTTTATTTACCATAAAATGTGTTTTTTATTTCCAATCTTAAAATAATTTAAATAATCCGGGTTAAATAACGTAAATAAAGTAACATTGGTGGTTCACTAATCCGCTGGAATTTGGCAGAATAGCGCACCGCAGTGATGGCTGCTACGGAGAGATGGCCGAGCGGCTGAAGGCGCTCCCCTGCTAAGGGAGTATGGGGTTTATAGCCTCATCGAGGGTTCGAATCCCTCTCTCTCCGCCATTTGTAAAAAGAACATGCGCCTGTAGCTCAGTTGGATAGAGTACCTGGCTACGAACCAGGCGGTCGGGCGTTCGAATCGCTCCAGGCGCGCCATTTTTAAGCGGTAAAAACAAACGGTTACTTGGTAGCCGTTTTTACGCTTAATTTCACTGCCGAATTTTTGCCGATCACAGCTTTTCCTGCCGCACGTATTTTAATAAATGTTAGTCCAGGGTTACTTTCTGTCTTAGTCCTTAATCCTCAGCTGGACGAGCTTAGGATAATACCTAAATTTGATCATTAACTTGAGAGCGATTTTGAAAAGACAGATTGTCTTTATCTTTACCTAAAAGAGGAGTTTTGATGACATCTACCAGAATAGCGGCAGCCTCTCTCAGTTCAATTTCATCTAATTCATCAGATAGATTTTCCGCAGATTCACTTGCAATTTCTGAGTCTTCCTCATCCTTCAGCTGTGGTTTTAAACCTCGAGAAATACGAAAATTATTCAACCGCTCACGTCGTTCTGTTTCTAGCTTTTCTCGTTCAACCTTACGTTGCGATTTCAGTAAAGTAATCGTTTTTTTGCCCAAAACATTTCGTTGCACCTCAGCTTGAGAAACTAAAAACTTAAATCCACTGTCCTTTTTTGCACGCGCCTCATGGCGAGACTTAAGATTATTTAAGTCCAATACCGACGCATTAAACGGCGTATATCTCACCGCTGAAATATTATCCCACGGCAAAGCATTCTCCAATGAACGCTCACCTTGATCTTCGCTTTGAACAGCGGTCGGAAATACGATATCGGGAATCACGCCGCGGTATTGCGTACTATCTCCATTCACTCTAAAAAACTGCGCCATTGTAATTTTCAACCTGCCGAGTGAAACATCTTTACGCTTAACAAAGCGATTTAAATCGATCACTGATTGCACCGTACCTTTACCAAAAGTAGGCTCACCTACCACAATTCCGCGTCCATAATCTTGCATTGCCCCCGCAAAAATTTCAGAAGCAGAAGCACTAAAACGATCAACCAGCACCGCCAAGCGGCCAATATATGCAATGCTTCGATCTTCATCTTTTTTGAGTTCTAACTTACCCGTTTTTTCGCGTACTTGGACAACGGGGCCCGACTTAATGAATAAGCCGGTCAATGAAACTGCTTCGGCCAACGAGCCGCCGCCATTGCCACGCAAGTCAATAACAAGACCGTCGATACCTTCTGCTTCCAGCTCTTTTAGTAAGACGCGGGTATCGCGGGTTGTGCTTCTAAAGTCCTTGTCTCCTCGATCAGCCGCATCAAAATCGACATAAAACATCGGAATAGTGATTACCCCAATACGGCTTACCGTATCACCACTCGGCAACTCAATAATGGATTTTTTCACCTGTTGTTTTTCAAGTTTCACTTTATCGCGAACAATGGTAATCACCTTGCTCGGCCCATCCAGACCACTAGCTTTGGGAAGTATTTGCAGTCGCACCGTCGATCCTTTTGGCCCTCGAATCAGATCAACGACATCATCAATTCGCCAACCAACAACATCCTCAAGCGCACCGTTTTTACCTTGTGCCACACCAATAATACGATCCTCTGCATGCAATTGACCTGCGAGGTCTGCCGGGCCTCCCGTTACTATCCGTTGTACGACGGTATGCTCTTCTATCGTTTGTAAAACAGCACCAATACCTTCCAGCGACAAACTCATATTAATTTTAAAATTTTCAGAAGCCCTAGGGGAAAAATAACCCGTATGTGGCTCGACGCTTCTTAGATAGGTGTTGATAAAAAACTCGTAAGTATCTTCAGCGTTGAATTGCGCTGACTGGTTTTTTAATCTTTCGTATCGTTTGCGTAAGGTTTTTTTGAGTTCTTCATCCGTGCGGTTTGCCAGCAACAAACTGAGCACATCATTCTTAACTCGCTTGCGCCAAATTTCATTTAATTCCGCGCTATCCTTTGCCCAAGCTGATTCAGCACGATCAAAGCGGTAGGTTTCATCACGGGTAAAATCGAAAGGTTCTTCTAAGCGTTGCAATGCATACTCTGCTCGCTCAATCCTCCGCTGGTTATATCTCCGAAAAATAACAAATGCGGGACGTAGATCCCCCTTCAAAAGCGCATCATCTAAGAGCGTATTAAAACGATTAAACGAATTAATATCCTCAAGGGTAAATATGCTGCGGCTTGGATCCATGTTATCAAGATAGTGCTCGAGAATAATCTTCGACTGCGCATCATTTAACTTCGTATTTTTATAATGATAACGATCTATTAATTGCGTAATTAATGTGGCACTCAAGGCATGTTTGGGTAATGGAACCAAAGGTGTAGGGGTCATTGCAGAAAAAACCCCGCTAGACGAACACACGGAAGCCAGAAACACAAAAATAATTTTTTTTATCATAATCTTACCTACTATATAAAGCGGAATACGCTTCATTCAATTTCACAACACTTAGAACAGGCTCCTAGTATATGGGGATGTAATCAGCAAGAAGTGCCATAAATTATATTTTTCGTTACTATTTATACCGTCCAGTCCATGCAAAACATTTTAAGCGGAGAATCTATATACAGATAATAGCATGCTGTATGCCGGGCGCAGAACATTTCCTCTGTTTGAACCTAAACTCTGCAGTTGACCGCTCTTACTAGGCGGCAACTCGCTGAAATATAGAAATTAACTGCTAAGAAGTATTGTTTCAGGAAATAAAATCTAAAAGAAAAGCCATTCTTATCGCTTAGTTTTTGTACTAACATCAGCATGGTATAAATGCTCCACCAATTGCAAACGTAAGCGGCGATTTCGACGATATTGCGAGGTCATTAAATACAAGGAAAGCATTACTTTGGCAGCAAAAACTGCGGCTAATAGAAAATAGCCTGTATAGATAGCCAAGCCTGTCGCTAGTGACATGAAAAGCATATCAGCGAATTGCGACATCATATAACTGGAGCGAATAATAGTCATGATTTCTCCTTTCCGATATTCAGCATCCATTATCTTTGCAAAATACCGACATAAACCAAGCCCTTATCTCTTTTTCGGCCTGAAATGATATTTTTCAAGGAATAGTTATAATTAGCATATTTTTCAATGACTTAAAATCCTGGTAATTGCAGTCAGATTTCAACTTTATTAGCGATTACTTGGATAGCTGTTAAATCGCCTAAAAAATAAGCCGCTGATAATAAATCAACATCGCATTCATCAGCCACTAACGCTTGCACCATAGACAACTCACTTGCATAAATATCACCCTCGCCCTTTGCATTCACTCTAGCAGTATCTAATTTCATTAACTTCCGCGTGAATAATTCTGTCATTCCTTCATTATAGTGCTCGCGGTTTTTTCATCGACCCTAAACTGGGCAACATGGTTTAAATAATAAAACCAGCGATCCTCTTCAACTAAATGAAAAATATTAACAAGGTGCTCTGCTCTTTTTGACACCGATGAAAAAACCGCATCTATCTGGCAAACGACATCTTCTGCGCATGACAGAAATTCTTTTTTTGACAAATAATTTGAATAACATATCACGCTATCACATGATCCACAGATTAGCAGCGATCAAACACATCGAATTTTTTGCAACATTCAAATCAGTTTTTGAAATTCGCGCATTCGCTTTTTCGATAGAAGCTTTTATCGCGTCTATTTTTACATCGCTATCGTCCATACGCGCACTGGTTTTGTCGATCCCAAAACCTCCGGTATATTTCAAAAAACCCGCTAATTGCACCCCTGTCTCAACTCCAAAATGCATGGAATTTGAAATCGATAATTTTATTTCACTATCACCCCCGACAAAAACATCACTCACCAAACCGAGTGTCATATTGTTAACACCGGAAAGTGCCATATTGTTTTCAATCCCAATTCCAATATTACTTTGCGCACCCATGTTAAAGGTCATTGCACCACCAAAGACAGTCTCATGCGAATCACCTCGTACCACTGTCTCAGAATCACCTTCTACCAATTCTTCTGAATCGCCATAAGTTTTAGATATCGAATGACCTTGATGAATATTCACCGCCAACCCAAGATGGTACGAATAAACACCGCCATAGGTTTTATCAACGATTGTGGTTCCCGGATAGAGTTTTCGCTGATCAGCGAGCGCTTCAATTGAATCAGAATCAATGGTCTGTCTAAATCCAATCCAGTCGTCACTTGCATCGGGTAGAGTATCGGCCAACCATTGTTGGGTTATATCAACCTTCTCTTTTATCCATTGGTTCGCAATGCCTAAAGCGCCAGTTAAACCTCCAGGAGCTTCGGGTGCCCAACCACTACTGCTATATTCCATTTGGTCTTGTATATCACTAGAATCATCATAACCCAAGGATTTCGCTGTTCCGCCCATATGAACGATAAGATTTTCGGTATAAGCATTCCCATAATTAAAAAACCCTTGGGAACTACCTTCTCCCATCTGAGGCCCAGCGGCCCAACTAAATACCCGACCATAGGCATAAGACATTTGATCACCCCAGCGTTTATCTTCAGAAACGCCGCGTTTTCTATCGGGTGGAAATCTCGCGGCGAATTCTGCGTCTGACTCCCCATCCAAGCGCTGTGTTGCATCGCCACCCGGTTCAGGCAAATGAAACACCTCGGGATCAGGCCCTTGTGGGTCGTCAGGCGTTTTATCGACGACCTTCGAAAAATCCATTGTTCCATCAGGTTTTCGATCTCGTTTTTTACCTATGACACCCAAATCATCCATATGAAAGTCTTCATGAAAAGTTCCACAAAAATAAACATGCTCTTGCTCTGGATACGCAAACGTACTTCCAACATGATGAACATACATGGGGCCAGTCGAACGATCAATATGCGCGGTTACATCCGTCTCTTCTTCCGTTACAGTGATGGTGTCTCCCGTTAAATTGGCCATGCCATAATCGTTCATCTTGGTAAACGGAAACTGACTCGAATTAGATTCTTGCGGTGCACTACGACCCGATTCATCCGTCCAATATTGGTGCGCTGTGAAATACCCTGAATTAACCGCAGCGCTGTTCTCATCGGGCCCATATGCTCTTACAGAACGCAGCTGTGTGGTCTCATCAACAGAGACATTTGACGAATTCTCTTGCTGGCTTAAGGGAACACTCTTAAATGTATAAGACCCACTATGTGACTCCATGGCCAAACCACCTGGTGTTTTCATGGTGGACAAGTGTCCCGTATCAGGTGTCATTAATGAAGGTGTGGATGCATTAGGTATTGCACCCGTTATCACCGGCCGATCAGGATCACCATTGATAAAAGTGAGTAAAACCTCAGTATTTCCTTTTAATGGAAAATAAGTTCCCTCATCTTCCCCCACATAAGGTTGCGCCATTCGAATCCAGGCACTCGACTTGCGATCTGGATCACTGGTTTCTTTTCCGCCATCGGCACGATCAAAGGGTAAATGAACTCGGTAACGACCTTGCCGATCAACTTCTGCGACACCTGTTGCTGCCTCCGCATAGATAAATGCGGTCATGGTGCCAAAAAATTTAGGTATTGCAGTATCTCTTATGGGGCGAAATTGTACATTTTCTTGAAACGCAGAAAATTCATTTTGATAAAACGGTTCTGTTTTTTCTGCATCAGCAGTTTTTACATTTGCAATACTGCCTCGGTGTTTTATTTGGGTTAATACATAAGCTTGATTATTAAATTTTGGGTGAGGATACTCTTTTAGCTTAAAAACTAAACCTGCAGAGCCAAACATCATAAGCGCATTACTCTTGCCGAAAAATGTTCGCTTTCCTTGCACCAGTTCTTCAGCACGTATCATCGCAAGTCTTTCCGCGCCTTCCGTATCGCAAACATTTTCGCCATATAAATAATTTTCACCGAAACCATTCACATCCATGTCTTTTTTTCCAAAAATATCTAATGACGGTTGCTCTGGATTATAGTCTCGCACAGAAGTTTTAGCCGCTATCTGGCGACTGCGACATTCCCACGCATTGATTACATTATATTCATTCTGTCGGCTCGGATTTAAGGTAAAACTAATATCCCCATTTTCGATATCGACATAATCGACACCGTCCGCAAAAACAATTTTTTCCGCCTCACCATCGTGCACAAAATTATAATAAATACCCTCATGCTCCAGCAAACGACTGATGAAATCGAAATCTGATTCTGCAAATTGACAGGTATACTCTCGCTTGGGTAAATCAGATGTTTGCAACGCAAATTCTGTCATATTTTCCAAATCGAAATCTGCATTCGCTAATACCTCTTTTATAATTTCAACAACTGTTTTATTGAGATAAATTTCATTCGTTTTGTAAGTAGACAATTTCCAAATACTTGGAACTAGAACCACCGAATAATAAATATCATTCGCTGTTACTTTCGTCATATCAACTGCGGACAAGATGCCATGAATCTTTTTTTCGTCTGTCCCATAGTTAATAGAAAAATGAGCCCTCTCGCCCAATAACTCATCAGCATCAATATCAAGACTCAGCGGTACTTTTAATTCAATTTCATATCGATAAAGCTGTGATATTCCTTCTTCGCCCTGGAAACTAATAACTTCAATCGCATCATCGGCAAAGCTAGCTGTTTTAAAAAAAAATTCTGGATTCATCGTATTCTCACTTATATTAACGCATTAACATAACCTTAATCTGTGCCGGAGACAGCGTCGTACCAGGCACATTCATACTCATGCCATTCTGACCTGTCATACTGGTCATTTTTGTTGCTGGGCTGCCACCATAGAGCACATTTGTTGATCCCATGGTATGCCGACACGGGCCCATGACCATACTCGAAGCCACTCCCCCGACGACACCTGCATTATCACCATTACTCATCGGTATCGTTGTCATCAAATTATGCGCAGGCCCAGCTGTTAACAACACTTTTAAACACGCTGTAGGCGGTAACGCGGTAGGCCCCATTGCAATATTTGGATAGGGTATTGGAACAGGCCCCGCAGGTGGTATTGGGGTTTTACACACATCGGGCATCGCATTATTAACGCCACCCATTTGACAATTTGCAAACATATTTTTCTCCTAGCCCATGTGGATGCGTTCAGCATCAATTTTCATATCCTTCTTTGCCAATACGGCGGCTTGCCGTGAACGCAAAGAAAACAAATTTTTAATCGTGGTTAACATCTCTCCCGCTTTGGTTTGATCCACGCCCTCAATAATGCGAAACGAATTTTTTAAATGCTGGGTCAATCGACCAGCCACGGTATCAATAGAATCTGCGAAAACTTTTACTCGCTGCATATTAGAACTAAACTCATCACCGACTGCGGTAATCTGTTCGATGTTAATTAAGCTCTTGTTTGCGACTAAATCAATTTCTTTAGAAAAAACGGATACCTTTCCGGTCGTCACCATATCAATGGACTCATCTGCCGACACTGATATTTTACCTTTTTTCGAACTCAAATTTATATCGCCCTCAAAGGCCAATGTGGCACTGTCACCGATTGAGCGCTCAATGATAGCCAAAATATGACATTGCCGATTATTATCTCGACTAACCATCACTTTATCACCCGCCTCTGGCTGAATAACACAGCTAAAAGCCCGGTTCGCAACAAAAACTCCCGCCGGACTTTGTACAACATACTGGCTATTATTTTCACCAACACCATGAATCACTCCGTACTCAATATCTATTTTTGTATCCACCATAAAAGGACTTATATTTTCAGCTAGCATTATCGTTCTCCATCTCTCGATTTACTTTCTAGGTTTAGGTTTCCACTGCTCTGCTTTTAATCGTTTTTCATCGACACCTAATGCAAAATTTTTCATAGATCCATTCCAAAGCGTGTTAACTTCCTTACAAGCATGCAAATTTGTACGCATTAAATGACTATTACATATGTCGGCACCGCTCAAGTTTGCATGCGATAAATCCGCATAGCTTAAGTCGGTTTCTGAAAAATTGGCCAATTCACAATTCGTCTCACCCATTTGTGCCTGCGTAAGTTTTGCACCACTTAGGTTCGCACTCCTTAAATCACACGCATTAAAACTCGCTTGCTCAAGCTTCGCTTCCTTCAAGCTTGCTCCGAGCATTTTACTACCATAAAATATAGCTAAATTAGCTAGCGCATAATCAAGGACTGCATTGGTAAGATTTGCTTCCATAAAACTGGTTTGGGTCAAATTTGCTTTACTAAAATCACAATCACTTAAATCTGCCGAGCGAAATTGAGATTTTGACAAATTCATACCGGAAAAATCTTGGCCGCGCAATATGGGGCCTTGAAAAATACATTGAAAAATCACCGCATCTCGTAGGTTGACACCCTCGAGATTCGCTTCGATGATATTAGTACGATCCAGGTTCGCCTCTTTTAATATCACATTAGGCATTTCAGCATTGGTGAAATTGGTGAAATTTAGATTCGCCGCTGTTAAATTAGCATTCGATAAGTCTGGTGTCACAAAGTTAGCCTGAAACAGGTTTGCCTTGGTAAAGTCAGCCTGATTAAAAATGCCTTCAATAAAATTCGCTTCCGACATGTTCGATTCTAAAAAACGAGCCTCACTGAATTCAGCATTAATAAAACTCGCATCCTTAAAAACGGCTTTAGAAAAATCTGCACCATTAAAAATGCAATCAACAAAACTAGTTTCTGTTAGATTAGTCGCTTGAAAATTTGAATGACTAAAATCAACTTTATGAAAAATACCCCCTGCTAAATTTACTCCGCTATAATCACCCACACTTAAGTCTAACTCAGAAAAAAACTCTCCGCCTTTAACTTGCTTAAACAATTCGTCCTTGCTTATTTTCAATTTTTTCATCGTCGACTGAGTCATTTCGACGGTCTCCAGTCTTGGAGTTTGCTTAAATCGAGGTTTGCACCCGTAAAATCAGTCTCTCCCACGGTTGCGTTCATAAATTCCACGCCATAAAAATTAGAGTTCGACATGTTTGCGCTCGTAAGGCGAGCATTCATTAAAGAACCTTCCATAAAATTGACTGAAGAAAAATCAGCTCTCCCAAGATCTGTCTTCATAAACAAGGCACGTTTTCCTTGTGCTCCGTAGAACTTGCTATTCTGCAAATTTGCACCACTAAAATCAGCTTGATGAAATGTAGCTTCTTCAAAACTGCTATTTTTTGCATCCACTTCTCTAAAATTAGATTTATTCAATAGTGAATAATTAAAGTTGCAATTCCGTAAGCTACAGTCTTTAGGAAAACGGACATTTGTCATATTAGCCTTTATAAATTTAGAATTATCCAGCTTACATTCAACAAAATTAGAATTCGAAATATCTGCTTCAGAAAAATTCACACCAATCAATTGACTTTGCAAAAAATTACATTCTTTCATAATACTGCCAATAAATTTTGCATTCGATAAATCCATTTCTAAAAAATTGGCTGCCGTTGTTGTTGATCCACTCATGTCTACACCAATCATTTTTGCTTCTAAAAAATCGACTTCCTCTAAATCGCAATTAATCAACTGTGCATTTGTGAGGTCAGCCTTGCTTAAAACACCATCTCTTAAATTAACATTATGCAGTCGTGCTTCTTTAAGTATGCTGGCACCCAAGTTTGCTTCCTGTAAATTGGCTTGGCTTAAATCTGCATTGCTCAAATCAGCATGGGTAATTATCGCTCGCGCTAGGTTTGCATTAGCCAGATTTGCATTGCTGAAGTTAACACATTCCAAATAACACTCTGATAAATCTTGACCGGATAAATCAAGGCCCGATAGATCAAGCCCTGAAAAGTCTTCACCGGCCAGAGACTCTCCTTTTTCGCGTTTTTTATTAAAGCGGTGTTGTACAATATCAATTGGTTCCTCGTGCGGAGGCTTTCCTTCTACATGATGAGCACCTGTCCTATATAGGGCTTTAACCTTTGCGCTTGCTTCTTCCAGCTTTGCGGTCATTTCAGCAATATCGAGATCAACGCTAGGTAATTGCTCTTCTGCCACGCCTTTGGCTCGCATGTCTTGTCTTATTTTTTCAATATTATTAAGCTGTTCGCGCAAAGAATCTAGCATTTCATTTTTCGGTGGTCTAGGGAATGCTGGCTTAGTTTCCATATTGGCCAAAACATCTTGCACTTGTTGACGCACCTGCGCTTCTGCAGCCGTTCCTTCTACTTGTTTTATCATCTCTTTAATCTGTATTTTAGCTTCTTCCTTTTTAGCCATCGCCATTTCATCCATTTGCTTGCTCAAAACATCGAATTGACTAAAGTCGGCATCTTCTATTTTTATATCTGCTGAATTTCCTTTGGTAAAACCAGGCAATAATTTATCCATGGTTTGCATAATTTTTTTCATATAGGGGTCATCTGAGGCTTGAGCATCTTTAACATCGAATTGAGCTAAGAGGGGAGCGGGATCTATTCCACTGGCTTTAAGCTGCTCTGCGAGTTTTTGTTTTTGTTCCTCAATACTCGCTAAGGCTTTTTCTTTTTCTGCTTCCGCTCTTGCTGCCAAGTTTTTCGATAATTCACTATCCCCATCACTCCCTGTTTTATCGAACATGCGTGCAAATCCACAACGCTCTGAGTCCGGGATAATATCCTTGGTAAACATCATGTACTTGAAAGTTTTTCTGTCATCCAAGCGATTGCGTAAAGCTTCAGCGTAATATTTTTTGGTTCTAGGAGTTTGCAGCAAATCCTCGTATGCGACCAGCAATTGCTCTACATCACTTGCATCATCTTGGTTTACTTCAATCGTACCTCTAAATAAGATAACACCTGTTTCTACGTGCGGAAAAAGAAAGGTGGTTTCCGCCTTCATTTCTACTTCGGTAAAGAGTGTCCCTTGATCCATTTTTTTCTCTATAAAGCAACGGGTGCGAAAACCCGGTAATTTCCCGCTGACTTGTGTTTTATCGGGATGCATATTGAGTAGCTGGAAAGATTCATCGCCCTTCCAATAATTATCAATCCACTGATCTTCTGCTGCGGTATTAAAATAATTCCAGTTTATATCGGGAGCCAAGCCTGGAAAGTATTCTTCTAACCACTTTTTATCGTAAGTACCTGCTTTTATGGCACGCTGCTGCCACATCATATCCAGCGGCCTAAAACCCGCAGGATTAGGGCGTTGCCCTTTACCCGTCAATAATTGCTTAGGGTCTTCTATGTTAGGCATTGGTAAGCGCATTTCACCCAATACATCAACTTCATCTAAGCCTTTGCCTATGGGATTTTTGGGATAATCCTTTCCACCAAAGGCATGCTCATAGCTCAGTGACAATTTTTTAAAGGGTTCAGGCGATGAAGGCCCGGCTAGTCCGCCCCAATATCGATGACCAATAACAAGGAGTTCTTTGTCAATCGTTCCCATTTTGAGCTTCACCCGATCAGACGTTACAGGTTTCCCCTCAGGCGCATAATAATTCCCAAAAACCACGGTCTCACCCTGCGGCTTCGGCATATTGGTATCCAGTACTCCATCCTTGCCCAACTCCGTTGATAAAAAAGTCCATAAATCTTGTTCGAGCAAAACATCTGCGTTCGAATCAAAGGGGAACCCTAGTAATACTGTCACTACTAAGTGATTTTTTTTATTCCACTGCATCGGTTTAGTTTGCAAGCTTAATTGCAAAGGTTTAAATACGTGCATGTTAATATTTTTCATCCATCATTTAAGTTAACAACATAATATCCTGCCACAGAAATATAATGCTTAGTTGCCAAGGGATATGCCCCCGACACTGAATTGGCTTATGATCAGGCTAGCTTAACTCAATAATATTCATTTATGTGTAAGTTGCGCCACACTTGAGGACTAAAGCATTGGATACGAGCCAAAAATATGAACATAATTCAAGCGCTCCTTTGTTTGATCGACACAGATATCGAGAAGGTATTTTCTGATCAATTGTTAGCCAAAACAAATTCTCTCCCAATAGATTATTTAACCAATAATTTGCATACTGCCAAATTATCCAAGTATGGTAGCGCTAGGAGCCTGTCCGAGAATAGAGAACCTACTGTGGAAAATCTATTTCGGCCCCTTTTTCCGAATAAATTCGTTAAATAAGGCCCACTATTCGCCTTATTTATTCGAAAAAAGGGGTTCTAAATAACTTTCCCTCGCTACGATTTCTATTCTCGGACAGACTCCTAAGCCTGTCCGAGGGACACATGAGTATATCTATGAAGCAAGATAGCTAAGCAACATTATTTTAGATAAAACTGAAAAAATATCTTGTATTGAGAAACATACAACGCTAAGGCGATACCAGATTGAGAAAATACCGTATCACCCATAATAGTCAATATACCTTTGAGTACACCGTGTTAAACGGCGCAATAACTACACGAATGTCGCCAAAGACAAATAACCATCAGCATATTGACTTTAGCCAAATCATCATCAACCCTTTGGCAGCAAAAAATGTAACACAAGCCGATTCCTTCGGAAATACTCTTTTTCTATATACTCTGAACAAAAAACTCAATACCTTATGCATAGCAGCCAACCATATCGTCACCACCTTCGAACGTAAAAAAATCGATTATACTAACTCAACCCATTGGGAAGACGTTGCCAAAAAAGTTAGAAATATGCCAGAGCTTTTAGTATTTTTGAGCGAATCGGATTACATTTCTATCAATTCTATTTTTCATGACTATGCTAAAAAACTTTTTGAAAAAAACGCGCCATTATTGATTGCCACCGAATCGCTCATCGAACAGATTTATAATGACTTCACTTATGCCCCCAGTGCAACCACTAGCTCAACATTAGCGTTGACTGCCTTCCAGTTAAGGCGCGGCGTTTGCCAAGATTTTTCACATATCGCGATTTGTTGCTTACGTTCACTTGGTATTGCAGCTCGTTATGTCAGTGGCTATATAGATACAACAACTAACAATCAAAAACTTTATCCGACAGCCAATGATGCGTCGCACGCCTGGATTTCCGTTTATGAGCCTCTCCAGGGCTGGATTGACTTTGACCCGACCAACAACAAAGTCGTCGATGAAAGCTATATTGAGATTGGTTATGGTCGCGACTATAGCGATCTATCGCCATTGACGGGGCATACTGATTCAGCTGGAAAACATCAACTCAAGGTGTTGGTTGATGTAAAGAGACTCACTTAAAAAACGTCTTGCTTAACACTAGTGGTTATTCATTATGGTGTCGTAGTCTCTACTGGCTGACCACTATTGGCAGGACGCTCTAGTCGATCACGAAGCGAGCCGTGCTCGATATTCTTCTTCGTGCTTTGGCCACATACGTTGCTTCTCGAATTACTTCACTTGTAAAGCTATATGCACCGGAGCTAACTTTGTTTTTAATGGCCTTAAGTTCGAATTCATGTCTCGAGATTAATTTTAGTATTTGAGTGAAGATCGTATTACAATGAGCCAAGGCCTGATTCTTTCTATTATTACAGTGTTTGTTGGTACTTTCATTGTAACAAATAGTTGCTGGATCAGGCCGATTTATTTTTCAGTTAACGGGACACTAGTGCTAACCGATATGAAATTATTAGAAACTAATAGACACTACAAAAATGGATCGCTGCTAGTATCACGCAAGTTGAAGCTTATTAGCTTTTTTCTTGTAATGATGTTAATAATTTCCAATTTTAGCATGGCTTCAGATCATGTGGATGGGCCAATGACTATTGACCATCCCATGGCTGATATTAGTGATTTATTTGTTTTTCCCAGCCCAAATAATCCAGAAAATCTCGTTCTTATATTAAATGTATACCCATTTGTACCCTGGAATGGACATTTTGCGGATCGTGTGACCTATAGCTTGATCGCAAAAAATGCAAAAATTGCGCACCGAGGCCAAAACACCGCGTTTAAGCTTTTGGGGGAGGAAAAGCGTATTGATTGTACTTTTGTAACACCTCATCGTAAAACAAATTGGGCAAGCTGCGTATTCCCGCATGGCGAGTCTATTCGTTTTGAAGTGGATAAAGAGGGTGTTAAAGGTAATGGATTTCAGGTATTTGCGGGCCGACGGGGTGACCCGTTTTTGTTTAATTCTAGCTGGTTTAAAGAACTCGTTAAAGAAGGAAAAATTCCGAAAGCGAATACTTCTAATGATATGAAATATCTGAATGTTTTGAGTCTTATTTTTGAAATTAATATTGCACAGGTTTTTGGCACGGGTGAGACTGACTTATGGGCAATCGCTGGTGAGACCACGACGCGTGACAGCGTGAATAGTCCAGTGCGTCGTATTGATCGTGTTGGTCGACCAGAATTAAGTAATGCACGCCTGGCTGCATTTAATAAGCAAACTGACTTACGTGATTTATATAATGCACAAGATACCTTTGCTATAGACCCAGATAGCTATACTAAATTTCGAACGCGCATGCTTGACAATATCAACTACTACGACAATTTAGATAAAACCGTGGATTGGTTGCCCGCTTGGCGTGATGCATTGGCCGGTATACTGCTGAATGACTTTCTGGTGGTCGATATGAGCAAGCCAATGACCGTGCAAAGTTATTTTGATATAGAACGCTCTGCTTTTCGAAATCAACCACATACACGAGCAGGTGGTCGTGTGCCGGGGGATAACATCATAAATGCTCTATTTACAACAATGATTAATGGAGGTCATGGTCGAGAAGTATCAAATGGTATTTCAACCTATGGCAAACCTGCGATCGATCATTTCCCCTATTTGAGAAAACCTTCTCGTAATCCAATTGCATTTATTAAATCCTATTTAGCACGGAGTGCAGCAACAAAATTATCTATGGAATAGACCTCAATCCCCAGGTTTTTTCTATATGAAGCTTCATCTTTAAATCCTGATTATTTAGTCAAGAGGCATTAACTAAAAAGGCGGCGGTTCATGAAATTTTAGGCGTTCACTAGAAATGGGGTGAGTGAAGCCCAGATGTTCAGCATGCAATAATAAACGGTCTGCTGATTTTCCGTATAACTCATCTCCTACAATAGGAGCGTTTAGTCCATCCTCATGTGCAGCATGTATACGTAGCTGATGAGTTCGGCCCGTGTGAGGATAGAAATAAACTCTTGTGGTATTCGCATGACGAGAAATAAGCTCCCAACGAGTTTGAGCGGCTTTACCATGTTCATAACAAACAACTTGTCGCGGCCTATCGAGTAAATCCACTCGCAAAGGTAATTCAATAGTGCCGAAATTTTCTTCTATCCGCTTAGATAACACAGCGACATAACGCTTTTCTACGGTTCGCTGTAGAAACTGTTTTTGTAAGTCTTTATGAATCGATGCATTTTTTGCTACCAACAGCAAACCAGAAGTGGAATAGTCTAATCGATGCACTAACAATAAACCGTTAAGTTGTGGATAGCGGCGTTTCAATCTTGTTTGTACTGAGTCAGTCAGTTCTTTACCCGGAACTGATAATAAGCCCCAGGGTTTATTGACAACCAGTAAATGTTCATCCTCATAGACTGTCTTCGGCCATTCATCGGTAATTAGGTCACCGTGTATTTTAAAATCATCTACCACCAAACCTTTAAGCATAAAATCTAGAATGGGATAGCACTTGCCTCGGCACGCAGGATAATAATGTGCATGATGCCGTATCCCTTCACGAGGCGCTGCACCCCACCAAAACTCCGCCATAGCTATTGGCCGTAATCCGTTGATATGAGCATACTGTATTAACTTAGGCCCAGCACAATCTCCTGTTCCTCCCGGCGGTAAGCCTTGATCGAAAAATGCTGCTAGATCTTTCTTTTCGCCCAAGGAATTAATCAACTGATATCCTGAAAATATTTTTCTATGTAACGCACTGGATAATTGAGCGCGTGCAATTTTTAGTTTCTGAATTTCATTCTGAAAAACATCTACTTTTTGTTTCAACTCAGCTTGTTTTTTTTGCCAATAGCCTACTGCTTGTTTTCTTTCGCGTTTATCAAATTGGCTTTGCAGGGATAACTCTGCGAGTAAATTTTCCTTTTGTACATTTGATTCATTTATTGCGAAGAAATTATTATTCGACCGCTGTTCATGGCGATATAATTTGCGTGTCTTGTGCTCTTGTTTTAAAGCATGCAAAGCCTGATCCCGTTGTAGTTGCAATTGACCCAACTCATGCAGCAAAGCCAGTCGTTCAACGCTTTGCTCTAAGCTAAAAATATCTTTTGCATACTTTGCTAGCTTAACCTCGCCATTAGGTAGATATGCATCGCGCTCATTAGGGTTAAATACCGGCGGTACAAATTCTGGCAAAGCCCATTGCCCCGCTAACATTCCTGAAAATGCGGCGATAAACCCGAGAACATTATTCTGATCTTTAACCACCAGCACACCCAACATCTTGCCAGCATTAGGCGCGAGGAAATCATGCTTCCATCTGCTCTGGTTGTTTAGCCGCTGTTGCAAAATAACGCCAGCCTGTTGCGCCAAGGGATGCGGTGTATTATTAAACGGACTCGGAAAGGACTGAGGCAAGTCAACTTGCTCAGGAGTGAAATAATGAATAAATAACATGCTTACAACATCATTTTTCGAGTAAAAGAATAACAAGTTTTGACACAATAAGTTATGCGAAATTTAGCATAATACTCACCACATCAAATCATCAGGAATGGCATAATCGGCGTATTCGTCATCAATCACTTCTGTGATTGAAACATCATTCAATACAATGATATAAGTTTCGTCTCGTTGTAGTATTTTGCTCGCAACGATGGCAGGAACAACCGAGTATTTATCATCAAATTTAACGATAGCACAGCTACCTTGAGATATTTGAGCATGCAACCTGTCAGTAACGTAGACACGTTTAACCACTTTATTATCTTCAAAATGGTAAACCACCTCGCCATCAGGAGTCTCAATCTGATTCATTTCAATCAGTTGCTTAATTTGCGCAACGATAGCTTTTTGTTTTGCGGCCTCTTCTTTTTGTAGGTTTAGCAAACGATCTTTTTCACGCTTTTCTGCTTCTGCCTTTTGTGCAAGCAATTGACTTTCACTCAGTTCCTTCGGCCCTTTCTTTTTCTTCTTACCGACCTTTTTTCTATTCTCTTGACTTTGTTTTCTAATTTTCTTTTCAGTGGTTAAACCTGCTTTTAGCAGTTGATCTTGAAAGGAGCTGCCCATGCTTTTATACCAATATTCCGATGAAAGTGATCGTATTATAAGCGTTATTGGATGTCCTAGAAAGAACTTGTGATCTAAATTACATGACATTGCATAAACATGAACAATTTTAGAACACTGCTGATTCAATCACACCGTACGCCCTTACCATAGCAATGGATTAAGCGCGGTCTCGAATCTGCACGCAACTTGTGTTTAAGGTCTGATATTTATCACGTCAGTCTATTGGTTGTTATTACGGAATGAAAACATGATACATTCTTAACGCCATTGTCGGCATCACGATAAAGTAGTCTTCTATTTAATTTTTAATAGTGCCTAACTTTGGCGCAAAGCAGATATTAACATAAGCGAGACAATGTATTGTCGTTGTCACTCGTATAATGCAGGTGAAACATTCTCAAATTGAAGAACAGAAATAGTAAAATTGTATAGTTCCAAAAAACCACTATTTCTTCGCAGCTCTCATTAAACCAGAGCTCATTATGAAGCATTTTTTTCGGCTTATATTTTCTCCCTGAAAAACCGCCCTCTGAATACCTTCGATCACGTTTCATAATCATGAGGTAATGAAAGGGCTTCTGATTTTTAATAACCTACTGTATAGATTAATATTAAATAACTTTAAAAAAAGTTCTATAGCAAGTATCAAAATGGAATATCGTCATCAAAGTCAGCAAAGTTATCGGCAGATGACGTAGCAGTAGGTGCTGATTGTTTATTTTGTGGTGGAAAACCAGCTTGTTGCGTCGGGTTGCTTCCACCAGCTGCCGCAGCTCCGGCTGGCATTCCTCCTGTCTGAGCACCTCCACGGGTATCCAACATTTGCATATCATTCGCCACTATTTCCGTGGTATATCGATCTTGTCCATTTTGATCCTGCCATTTCCGAGTTTGTAACCGACCTTCAATATAGACTTTAGAGCCTTTGCGCAAATACTCACCCGCAATTTCACCCAAACGGCCAAACATAGAAACACGATGCCACTCGGTTCTCTCCTGAGATTCTCCTGTTTGTTTATCTTTCCATGATTCTGATGTCGCTATGGTAAGATTTGCAACCGCCGCTCCACTTGGCATGTAGCGCACTTCCGGATCTTTGCCTAAGTTTCCAATTAAAATTACTTTATTTATGCCACGCGCCATATCTTTTAACCTCTGTTTAAAACTTCATCTGTCAATATCGCCTATTAGAACCTAATTTCTGACCTTTTTCACTGGCAATTAATACTCCATCATCAACTATATCTATGCGGTAGGAACATTAGGAGCCACATAATGAAATCGTATCAAATCTTCCTTGTTCAATGCATGATTATCTACCTTAAGGTAAGCGATTTCATCTTCAGCAATAATAATTACCTCGGCAACCCCCGTGATAGCAGTGATCTCTTTAACCAGCTGTTTCGACCGTTGTTCATCTATTGGCCCAATATGAATCATAAAGGTCGCTAGGTATCGAGGATTTTTCATTGTAATTGCGAGGAATAGCCATAATAATAAACCAAGCATCGCAAACATGAAAACACCGCCTAAACCAAACCCTCCATAGATCATGCCTCCGCTAATACCTCCAACAAACGCACCCAGAAACTGCGCGCTGGAATAAACACCCATTGCCGTGCCCTTAATATGGGGTGGCGCTGTTTTTGCGATTAATGACGGTAATGTTGCTTCCAATACGTTAAAAGCGATGAAAAACAAAAACAATGCGACGAATATCATGGGTAATGAGTGATACCCAATCATTAATAACATCTCTGCTAGCGCTAAGACCGCAACCGAACCAATAAACACAGATTTCATTTTTCGATGTTTTTCAGCCACGATGACAAATGGGATCATAATAATCATGGAGATGACTAAAACAGGGAGATATACCCACCAATGGTCAATAATTGCAAGCCCTGCATAGTCACGCAGTGCAAACGGCAATACCACAAAGCTCGACGTTAAAACCATATGGAGAATAAAAATCCCTGCGTCGAGGCGCAACAACTCGGGATCCCTGAGCACGACCTTGAACTGCTCGGGAATAGGCTCAGCATCGCGATGAAACTTCGATACAGCGGGCGTTGGTACAATGTGATACAACACAAAAATACCGCCAATCGCAAGCACCGCCGTTAGCCAAAAAATACCATCAACGCCAATCCAAGCATCTAAGATCGGCCCCCCCACCAGGGCAACAGCGAACGAAAGTCCAATACTTACTCCAATCGTCGCCATGACCTTTACACGCTGTTCTTCACGCGTCAGATCAGCCGCCAAAGCCATGATCGCAGCCGCTATAGCACCTGAGCCTTGCAGAGCCCGACCGATAATAACCCCGGTCATAGAGTCTGCCATTGCCGCAACTACGCTGCCTAAGGCAAATATCAACAGGCCCGCCGCAATAACCGGTTTGCGACCTATTCGATCTGATAACATGCCCATCGGTATCTGAAATGCAGCCTGAGTCAGACCATAAACCCCAATAGCAACACCGATTAGAAACGGCGTTACGCCCTCTAATTCATCCGCATATAAGGAAAAAACGGGCAAGATCATGAACAAGCCGAGCATTCTC
Source organism: Gammaproteobacteria bacterium (assembly GCA_027021445.1). Taxonomy (GTDB): domain Bacteria; phylum Pseudomonadota; class Gammaproteobacteria; order S012-40; family S012-40; genus JALUUH01. The sequence continues at coordinate 18,323 of JALUUH010000048.1, read as the reverse complement.
AACGAGTAAATACTTGCTAACGAGCGGGCTGCTTTATGCTCGAGAGGCGTCATTTTGTCAAACGCATCCATTTTAGCCGTTGCTGCAGATCCTGTTTTTGCAGTCACTTTGTTTTTTCCTCCCACTGGAGCGTGTCCGAGAACTACACCACCACAAACGCACACTTCAACTCGTCCAACTGCGGATTCAGAATAATTATTGAGTTAAACCTTTGCGTCGAACCCATGAAACGCCGTATATTAACAGGTTCGTCTTGCAGCAGAAACAAATATGGATACGATAAAACTACGTGGTGCCAGAACACATAATCTTAAAAACATTGACCTTGAACTTCCTCGTGACAAATTAATCGTTTTTACCGGACTTTCCGGTTCGGGTAAATCATCTCTCGCGTTTGATACTATATACGCCGAGGGTCAACGACGATATGTAGAGTCGCTCTCTGCGTACGCGCGGCAATTCCTATCGGTCATGGAAAAACCAGATATTGATCATATCGAAGGTTTATCGCCCGCGATTTCCATTGAGCAAAAATCCACCTCGCATAATCCGCGCTCAACAGTTGGAACGATTACCGAAATATACGACTATCTGCGTTTACTCTATGCACGTGCAGGCGAACCCCGTTGTGACCAACACAATATTGTGCTTGAAGCACAAACGGTAAGTCAGATGGTTGATCAGGCTTTAACCTTGAAAGAAGGTGAAAAATATATGCTGTTAGCGCCGGTGGTGCGCGAGCGCAAGGGCGAGCATTTACATTTACTCGCCGAACTCAGGTCCCAAGGCTTCATTCGTGCTCGGATTGACGGCATTGTAGTAGATCTTGACGTTGTACCCGAATTGGATAAGCAAAAAAAACACAGCATTGAAGTCGTCGTCGATCGTTTCAAAATTCGTAATGACCTTAAACAACGTCTCGCCGAATCTTTTGAAACCGCGCTGTCTTTAACCGAAGGCATTGCGAGCATCGTTTCAATGGATGAAAAAAATGAAGAAACTCTTATTTTTTCTGCCAAGTTTGCATGCCCAGTCTGCGGGTTTGCCGTACCAGAATTAGAACCAAGACTGTTTTCATTTAACAATCCTTCGGGTGCATGCCCGGACTGTGACGGCCTAGGCGTAAAGCAATACTTTGATCCGGATCGCGTTGTCTCACATCCTGAACTAAGCCTGCGTGAAGGCGCCGTAAGAAACTGGGATAGACGCAATAGCTTTTATTCACAACTATTGCAATCTCTCGCAAATCATTACGAGTTTAATTTAGACACTCCGTTTAAAAAGCTGCCTAAAAAAATCAGACAATATGTTCTTTTTGGTAGCGGCGATGAAATAATTGCTTTTCGTTATTTAAACGAAAAAAAACGCGCCACCATTAAAAAACATACGTTTGAAGGCATTATCCCAAACATGCAACGGCGTTATAAAGAAACCGAATCATCGGTAGTACGCGAAGAACTCACTAAATTCTTAAGCATACAACCCTGTCCGGCATGCCAAGGACAACGGCTTAACAAAATGGCCAGACATGTATTTGTTGCAGATAAGAGCCTGCCAGAAATCACCAAAATGCCCATCGGTATCGCTCAGGGCTTTTTTCAAAAAATGAGTCTTCCAGGTAAACGCGGACAAATTGCGGAAAAAATTGTCAAAGAAATTAGCGAGCGCCTCAACTTTTTGGTTAATGTAGGTTTGGATTATTTGAGCTTAGAGAGAAAAGCCGACTCACTCTCCGGTGGCGAGGCCCAACGTATTCGCCTAGCCAGCCAAATTGGCGCTGGATTAGTAGGTGTCATGTACGTACTCGATGAGCCCTCCATCGGCTTGCATCAACGTGATAATACTCGACTGTTAAAGACTCTCACTTTTTTACGCAATCTTGGCAATACGGTCATTGTTGTTGAGCATGATGAAGATGCGATTCGCAGCGCCGACCATGTCGTTGATATTGGCCCAGGCGCAGGAATTCATGGCGGTGAGATCATTGCACAAGGTAATCCTGAAGATATTGAAAACTGTAAAGCATCCATAACCGGACAATATCTTTCTCAGAAACTCACTGTTGGACGGATAAGAACTCGCACTCCTTTTAATCCAGAATCGGTGCTTCGCATTATACAAGCCAGCGGGAATAATCTAAAAAAAGTGACAGCGGAAATTCCGGTTGGTTTATTCACGTGCATTACCGGAGTATCAGGCTCGGGCAAATCAACTTTAATAAACGATACCTTGTATCAACAAGCCGCGTCAGAAATCAATCGCGCAAGTTATGAATCAGCTCCGTGTAAAAAAATTGAAGGTCTGGGCTTATTCGACAAAGTCATTGATATAGACCAAAGCCCTATCGGCCGAACCCCGCGTTCTAATCCTGCAACCTATACTGGACTTTTTACCCCGCTACGCGATTTATTTGCGGGCATCCCTGAATCCCGCGCACGAGGCTATGGACCAGGACGATTTAGCTTTAATGTTAAAGGCGGACGTTGTGAGGCTTGTCAGGGAGACGGAATGACTAAAGTAGAAATGCACTTCCTTCCCGACATTTATGTACAATGCGATGTATGCAAAGGAAAACGCTATAATCGTGAAACACTTGAAATAAAATACAAAAGCAAAAACATCTATGAAATTCTCGGCATGACCATCGAAGAAGCTTCGCAATTTTTTGATGCAATACCCACCATTGCCAGAAAACTTCGCACCTTAATGGATGTCGGCCTGGCTTATATAAAACTCGGACAAAGTGCGACAACCTTGTCTGGTGGTGAAGCACAAAGAGTAAAACTAGCAAAAGAACTCTCAAAACGTGATACCGGTAAAACGCTGTATATATTAGATGAACCTACCACTGGATTACATTTCCACGATGTCAATCAATTATTAGAAGTACTCCATCGTTTACGCGACCACGGAAATACTATCGTGGTTATTGAGCACAATCTTGACGTCATTAAAACCGCCGACTGGATTATTGATTTAGGCCCCGAAGGTGGGCACAAAGGCGGGCAAATTATCGCAACCGGGACACCAGAAGAAGTAGCTGAAAACAGTCACTCGTATACCGGGCATTATTTGAAACCCTTATTAAAAAAATCTCAAAAACTACCGATAACGACCTCCTAGGAGCCTATCCTAGAACAGCGATCGTAGCGAGGGCAAACCATTTTGAGTCAGATTTTTCGACTAAATGAGGCGAATAGTGGGCTTTATTTAACGAGTTTATTCGGAAAAAGGGGCCGAAATAGATTTTCCGCAGTAGGTTCTCTATTCTCGGACAGGCTAGGCTCCTAGTAGGCACCAGACAGGTTGGAAACTCCACACCTTTACGACAAATTCTTCCGAATGCCAAGCTTTTCGACTTAGAAAATGACTCCGACTATGAATTCATCGATAAAAATCGTCAACAGATGAGACAATTTGGCGATTACTACTCAGCTATCAGAAAAATGTAACAAACAGCCTGTGAAATTTATTTAAACACAGCTGTGGGCTAAATTACACACTCTCAGAAAATAAAACGCTACACTCTATTTATGCAAAACATAAACAAGGAGAATCTCAATGAAAGAATTAATTAGCAAATACTCCGTTAAATCTTGGAATACCGATGATGCTTCCAAGATATCTTATTGGGCTCTCATAATTGCCAGCTTAGTATTGTATGCTAATTCAATTGCCAGCTTGGTTGTTTAAACTTTGCTACTTAATAGTAAAGACATTACCTACTTTGAGGTCTAATATTTTTTGCGCACTTGCTTGGTTAGCCGCTATTTCTATTAGACCGATAGAATTTTCATACCAAAATAACTCACCAACTGCTACTTCAGAAAACACAGAAGCGTAAGCAATAAGCTGATTTTCGCAAAGAATACTTTGTCCTATACTGAGCAAACTGAGATTTAAACCGGTAAAGCAATTCCCAAAGCTATCGATATAAATTATGCGATTAAGTGATTGCTCTTCGGTTTCAATGGGTTTCTTTATGAACGGCTTTCCGAGTTTACCCAGCGATTCTCCCTCGTGTATCAACCCCGCAATAGGTGCAAATAAATCTCTGGCGTGAAATGAGTTTGATAAACTTTCAGGACGCCAGGTAATTTCATAAACTTCAGATGTTTCGTCTGTTGAACAAACAAAATCAAAGAGACCATTATCTGGCCCTACAAAGATATGACTTCGGGTTTTTAAAACAATGGGTTTGCGCTGTTCACTACCCACTCCTGGATCAACCACTCCTAGAATAATCGAGTTTTCAGGAATACCATTAAGTAAACTCTTTAGTAGAATGGATGAGGAGAAGACGTCAAACTGGGGCGCGTTGTGAAACAGATCAATAATTATAATAGAGGGTTCTATCTTGGCAATTGCTGCATTGAGCTGACCTGCATACAAGTCATTTGTACCAAAGTCTGTAAACAAAAAAATCATGTCGTATAAAAATATTGATGAGCGTTTTTAACAGACATAAAAAAACCGGCTTCCACCGGTTTTTTATAAATTCTAATAGGCACCGAAGCTATACTTGGTTTTCAACCACATCTACCTTTTCAGTTATTTCTGAATGGCCTGTTCCTACTAATTGAACAAGTGCCATGGGCGCAGAGTCTCCCGGGCGATACCCACACCGAAGTATTCGCACATATCCACCTGGACGATCTAGATTAAGTGGGCCTATCTCTTTGAATAACTTTCCGACGATTTCTTTGTCTCGCGTACGAGAAAATATAATTCTTCGGTTATGCACAGAGTCTACTTTTGCACGAGTAATCATCGGCTCGACAACTCGACGCAGCTCCTTAGCTTTAGCTACCGTGGTTTTAATGGTTTCATACTTTAGTAATGCATTTGCCAAGCTTTGTAAGGTTGCCTTGCGGTGACTACTGTTCCGGCTAAGCTGTCTGCCCGTATTTCTATGTCGCATAATATCTTCCTAGTCTCTTCGCGCTTTAAGCGGTTTCAGTTGTGCTTTCTTTCAATTGTGCAGGAGGCCAATTATCCAAACGCATTCCGAGAGACAAGCCCTTAGAGGCAAGAACATCTTTAATCTCTGTTAACGATTTTTTCCCGAGGTTTGGTGTCTTCAATAATTCGACTTCTGTACGTTGAATTAGGTCACCTATATAATAAATATTTTCTGCTTTCAAACAATTAGCAGACCTAACGGTTAGCTCTAGATCGTCTACCGGGCGCAGTAAAATAGGATCAACCTCAGGCTCTTCTTTCTTCGGCTGCTCTTCTGTTTTACCTTTAAGCTCAACAAAATGAGTCAGCTGGTCTTGTAAGATAGTAGCGGCTTGTCGAATAGCGTCTTCAGGATCGAGCGTACCATTGGTCTCAAGCTCGATAACCAATTTATCCAGATTAGTCCGTTGATCAACACGCGCACTATCGACCTGATAAGATACCTTTAAAACAGGACTGAAAGTAGCATCTAGTCGTAACCTGCCGATAGGACGTTCTTCTTCACCTTCCTGGCTAACAGCAGCCTTATAACCACGACCCCGTTGAATTTTTAGCGTCATGTTTAATTCACCGGCTTCAGTAAGATGCGCAATGACTAAATCTTTGTTAATAACTTCAACATCGTGGTCAACTTGAATATCAGCAGCGGTGACCACACACGGGCCCTTTTTCTGCAGTGTCAACGTTGCTTCTTCACGTGTGTGCATCGTCAACGCGACTTCTTTAAGGTTTAACAAGATATCAATAACATCTTCTTGCACACCCTCAATAGCACTGTATTCGTGTAATACACCGTCGATTTCAACTTCGACCGGCGCAGCACCGGGCATAGACGATAATAAGATTCGCCTTAATGCATTTCCCAAAGTATGGCCAAACCCTCGTTCGAGTGGCTCTAATGTAACTTTCGCTCGAGTTTCTGAGGATTTATGAACCTCAACTAAACGCGGTTTTAACAAGTCGCCTAATCCGCCTTGCATGAAAGCTCCTCTTTAAATTTAGTCTTACTTAGAATACAACTCTACGATGAGCTGCTCGTTTATGTCTGAAGGTAGTTCTGATCTTTCTGGAATACTGGTAAATATACCTTCAAGACCCTTAGAGTCAACGGCCACCCAATCTGCGGTGCCACGCTGTTGTGATGCTTCTACCGATGCCTTGATACGCAGCTGAGATTTGGCTTTGTCAACTACGGTAATTTTATCTTCAGGACTCACTTGGTATGAGGGTATATTCACTCTGATGTCGTTAACTCTGATACTGTTATGCCTAATTAACTGACGAGCTTCAGAGCGTGATATTGCGAGACCCATGCGGTAAACAACGCTGTCTAAACGGCATTCTAATAGTTGCAACAAATTCTCGCCGGTAGAACCTTTTCGACTGTCTGCTTGATGATAATACAGTCGAAATTGCTTTTCTAATATACCGTATATTCTTCGCACTTTTTGCTTCTCACGTAACTGTAATGCATAGTCAGATAGACGTGTACGGCGTTGTCCATGTTGCCCTGGAGGAAAAGCACGATTTTCCATCGCGCATTTACTGGTAAAGCATTTCTCGCCTTTTAAAAATAGCTTTGAACCTTCTCGTCTACAAAGCTTGCATTTGGAACCTGTGTATTTAGCCAAAGTAACTCTCCAATTATACGCGACGTTTCTTAGGCGGCCGACAACCATTATGTGGTATAGGCGTGACGTCTGTAATATTGTTTATCTTAAAACCCACTGAATTTAGTGCTCGCACCGCAGATTCTCTACCTGGCCCAGGCCCCTTGACAAACACATCAACATTTTTTACTCCGTATTCTTGTGCGGCTCTTGCGGCTTTTTCGGATGCAACCTGAGCAGCAAAGGGAGTACTTTTCCGTGACCCTCTAAACCCTGACCCACCGGCGGTTGCCCACGTGAGCGCATTTCCCTGACGGTCTGTAATCGTTATGATTGTATTATTAAATGACGCGTGAATATGTGCCACGGCGTCAGAAACGTTTTTTTTGACGCGTTTGCGACTTTTTGTACTTGGTTTTGCCATTTCGTAACCTGTTTTTGAGTGCTATTTCTTAATCATACGTCTGGGACCTTTACGAGTGCGCGCATTTGTTCGCGTTCGTTGGCCGCGTAGTGGTAATCCACGTCGGTGTCTAATCCCCCGGTAACTACCAAGATCCATTAATCGCTTAATATTCATAGATACTTCGCGTCGCAAGTCTCCTTCGACCACAAATTTACCGACTTCTGTTCGCAGCTTTTCTAGCTGATCTTCAGTCAGGTCTTTTATTTTTGCCATTTGTTCTACACTAGCCGCAGCACATATTTTCTGCGCCCTTGTTCGGCCAATACCATATATAGCGGTTAGTCCAATGATGGTGTGTTTGTGAGTTGGTATATTAATACCTGCGATACGCGCCATAAAAAATCTCCGTAAACATTCGGCCTAGGCTAAACAAGCCGCCGAATTCTACTCTTAGCCCAGTAATAAATCAAGAAGCAAAGTCGCTTAGCCTTGACGTTGTTTGTGTTTTGCCTCTTTGCAGATTACACGTACAACACCTTTACGCTTCACTATACTGCAATGTCGGCACATCTTTTTAACAGAAGCCCTAACTTTCATGATTCACTCCTAAAAATCTATTTTATCGTACTAATCCGCCACCACGACCGTGGCCTTTCAGATTAGATTTTTTCATTAACCCGTCATATTGATGCGACATTAAGTGAGATTGTATTTGCGCCATAAAATCCATGACAACCACTACAACAATCAATAATGATGTTCCACCAAAATAAAAGGGTACATTCCAATATAAAATCAAAAACTCTGGCAACAAACAGACTGAGGTAATATAGATTGCTCCAGCCATTGTGAGTCGAGATGTAATATTATCAATGTACTTAGCTGTTTGATCACCAGGTCTAATACCGGGTATGAATGCACCGGAACGCTTCAAATTATCAGCCGTATCTTTAGGGTTAAATGTTAAGGCTGTATAGAAAAAACAGAAAAATATAATCGCTATCGCGTAAAAAATCACATACAGGGGCTCTCCGGGAGACATCATTGTCCCAAGATCTTTTAGCCACTCAAGTCCTTCGCTGCTACTGCCAAACCAGCCTGCCAAGGTGGCTGGAAATAATATAATACTTGATGCAAATATCGGTGGTATTACGCCTGCCATATTCACTTTAAGCGGTAAGTGACTACTCCCGCCTGAATACAGTTTATTGCCTTGCTGTCGTTTAGCATAATTAACAGTGATACGGCGCTGGCCTCTTTCTACAAACACCACGAATGCCGTTACGGCCGCCGCAACCAGAAACAGAAGAATGATAGTAAACCACCCTAATTCGCCAGTTCTACCCAACTCCATCGTGCCACCAACTGCCGATGGTAATCCGGCGACGATGCCTGCAAATATAATAAGCGAGATACCGTTCCCTATCCCTCTTTCGGTTACTTGCTCACCTAGCCACATCAAGAATATAACGCCGGTCACCAGAGTGATTACAGCGGTAATCATAAAAATTGGTCCAGGATCTATAACCACCGAAACATTTCCGATACGTTGCTGTTGCAAGGCTACGGCTACACCAATTGACTGGAAAGTGGCAAGCACTAAGGTCAAATAGCGAGTGTATTGTGTTATCTTTCTTCGACCCGCTTCGCCTTCTTTTTTTAACTGCTCTAATTTAGGCCAAACCGAGGTCAATAGTTGGATAATAATAGAAGCAGATATATAGGGCATAACCCCTAGAGCAAATACCGATAGCCGCCCTAGTGCACCACCGGAAAACATGTTGAACATGTCAAGAATGGTACCTTTCTGCTGTTCAAATAATGCGGCCAGAGCAACGGGGTCTATTCCAGGAACTGGAATGTGTGCCCCAATTCTAAAAACAATAATAGCGCCAAGAACAAAGAACAGGCGTTGCTTTAATTCGGAGTACTTTCCCCCACCCATTGCGGCTGCCGTTGCGGCTTTATTATTTGCCACCTAAGCCTCTACTTTTCCACCAGCCGCCTCAATCGCAGAACGGGCACCTGGGGTAACACCAATACCTTGCAGCGTAATGGCTCGGTTAATTTCGCCTGAAGCAATAACTTTAACCTTTTTAATAATACTGCTAATCAAACCTGCTTCACGTAAACTTTGAATGCTCGCCACTTCACCAGCAACCTTGGCCAGCTCATGCAACCTGATTTCGCAGTTATGACGTGCACTACGGGAACTAAAACCCACTTTTGGCAGGCGTCTTTGCAGGGGTTGTTGTCCCCCCTCAAATCCTGCTTTTACCTTACCACCTGAACGCGACTTCAAGCCCTTGTGTCCACGTCCACACGTTTTTCCATAGCCAGAACCGATACCACGACCGACACGTTTGGCTGCTTTTTTTGAGCCTTCAGCAGGCGACAAACTATTTAAACGCATTTTAAGCTTCCTCTACCTTAACCATGTAATAGATCTTATTGATCATTCCGCGGTTTTCAGGTGTATCAACTATTTCAGACGTATGATTTATTCTTCGTAAACCGAGACCACGTACACAGGCTTTATGTGATTTTAACCGCCCGATAGTACTCCGAAGCAATGTCACTTTAAGTGTTTTGTTAGCAGCCATTTCCTATTCCAATATTTCTTTAACCGTCTTGCCACGTTTTGCTGCAACGGCCTCAGGTGAAGACATTTCGCTAAGCGCGTTTATTGTAGCACGAACAACGTTAGTCGGATTATTTGTCCCTATGCACTTTGCCAGTACATCGTGAATCCCCACAACCTCGCATACTGCTCTCATCGCTCCGCCCGCAATTATGCCAGTTCCTTCAGAAGCCGGCTTCATGAAAACCTTTGCTGCTCCATGCCTACCTATCATTGAATATTGTAGCGTTTGCCCAGCAAGTGAGACATCGACCATATTACGCCGTGCCTTTTCCAAAGCTTTTTGAATAGCCGCCGGCACTTCTCTCGCTTTTCCGGTACCAAAACCGACTCGACCATTGCCGTCTCCAACCACAGTTAGGGCCGCAAATCCAAATTGCCGTCCGCCTTTGACAACCTTAGCAACTCGATTTACCGTCACCAATTTTTCTTGTAAATCACCACTCGCCGATGGGACTTCGTAATTAGCCATACTATACCTTCTCTAAAACTCTAATCCATTTTCACGAGCCGAATCGGCAAGTGCTTGAACGCGCCCATGATATCGAAACCCAGAGCGATCGAATGCAACTTGATTAATGCCTTTTTCTTTTGCTCGCGCCGCAATCAGCTTACCAACTGCTTTAGCCGCATCGATATTCCCGGTTGTTTTAAGCGCGCCCTTTATTGCCTTCTCAAGTGTTGATGCACTCGACAGTACTTCAGAACCACTTTCGCTAATGATTTGGGCATATATATGCCTAGGTGTCCTATACACACATAAACGATTAACACCGAGTCGTTTAATATGCGCTCTAGTTCGCTTAGCACGTCTTACTCTTGATTTCTTTTTATCCATCTTATTTAGCCTTTATTTCTTTTTGGCTTCTTTCAATTTAATCTGCTCATCTGCATACCGAACACCTTTCCCTTTATAAGGCTCGGGCGGACGATAAGAGCGGATATTAGCTGCCACTTGACCGACTTGTTGCTTATCAACACCTTTAATTCGAATATCAGTAGGACTAGAGGTTTCTATGGTAATTCCTTCGGGTATTTGAAACGCAACAGGGTGTGAAAACCCTAGGCTTAGATTGAGTACTTTACCCTGTGCCTGGGCGCGATAACCAACACCTACCAGCTTAAGATCCTTTGCAAAACCCTTGGTAACGCCCAAAATCATATTGTTTATCAATGAACGAACCGTGCCCGCCATTGCAAGTGTGTCTTTTTTTACCGCCTTGATAGACAGCCTATTATCTTCCTGAACAACCTCAACACCACTCACAAGGTCAAAAGAAAGCTGCCCCATTGGGCCTTTGACACCTACTTGAACTTTAGATATTGAGACATTCGCTTCACTTGGAATATCGATGGGGTTATTAGCTATGCGTGACATATTTGTCTCCGAAAATTAGGCTATGTATCCAAAGATCTCACCACCGATGCCTGCCTTTCTTGCTGCACGATCAGTCATAATACCTTTTGACGTGGAAACAATGGCTACCCCAAGTCCTGCTTGAACTTGTGGCAACTCTTCTTTGCCTTTATAAACGCGCAGACCTGGCCGACTAACTCTCTTAAGTGAGTGAATGACCGGTTTACCTTCGTAATACTTCAACTCGATAAGTAACTGAGGCTTGCCATCATTTTTAGATGATGTTGAGAAATCGTTTATATAGCCTTCATCTTTTAATAGCTTAGCCAACGCTTTTTTAGTCGTTGACAAAGGCATTGCGACTGTCGCCTTCTGCGCAGCCTGGGCATTTCTAACACGGGTAAACATATCCGCGATCGGGTCAGACATAGACACGTTATATTCTCCTAAACCTTACTTTTACCAACTGGACTTGACTAAGCCAGGGATATCTCCGCGCATACAAAGTTCGCGTAATTTATTGCGACCAAGACCAAATTTGCGATAAAAACCATGAGGTCGTCCGGTCATACGACATCTATTACGCTGTCTTACAGGACTTGAATCTCTTGGTAAAGCGTTAAACTTTGCCCGCGCTTCAGCTCTCACCTCTTCATCTGCGTTCAAATCGTTCATTATTTTTTTGAGCTCAGTTCGCTTTTGGCTATATTTTGCCACCATTTTTGTGCGTTTGAGCTCGCGATTTATCATCGATTTTTTGGCCATGCTTATTTATGCCTTAGTTTTTAAACGGAAATTTGAATGCTTTTAATAACGCACGACCTTCGTCGTCCGTTCTGGCACTCGTGGTTATGGTGATATCGAGACCACGTAACTTATCAATCTTATCAAAGTCAATCTCCGGAAACATAATCTGCTCCTGAACACCCATACTGTAATTTCCTCTTCCATCAAACGATTTCGGGCTTAAACCACGAAAATCTCGAACCCGAGGAATAGCGACGGTAATGAGTCTATCGAGAAACTCATACATCCTTTCACGACGCAATGTAACCTTGCAGCCAATTGGCCAACCGTCACGAATTTTAAACCCTGCAATTGATTTTCTTGCCATGGTAACAATGGGTTTTTGACCAGAGATACTGGTTAAATCTCTAACCGCATGATCCATGACCTTTTTATCAGACACAGCCTCTCCAACACCCATATTTAGCGTTATCTTTTCAACCCGAGGTACTGCCATAATATTATCAAACGGAAAGTCGGCCATTAACTGCTTAACTATCTCGTTTTTGTACTTTTCTTGTAATCTAGCCATCTTTAGAAACCCAACTATATATCTACTAATTCATCATCAGACTTGAAGTAACGAACCTTACGTCCGTCTTCTAAAATCTTAAAGCCGACGCGGTCGCCTTTATTCACTTTAGGATTAAAAATCATGAGATTAGAAACATGCATAGACGCCTCTTTTTCTATTATGCCACCAGAAACTCCAGCATTAGGGTTTGGCTTAGTGTGACGCTTTACCATATTAATGCCTTCGACAAAAACTCGCCCATCACTCGCAACTTTCGTCACGCTTCCGCGCTTACCTTTATCTCTACCAGTAACAACGATAACATCATCACCTGTCCTAATTTTTCGCATTTGTTTATCTCTCTATCTATTACAGCACTTCAGGTGCAAGCGAAATAATCTTCATGAATTTCTCAGTTCGCAATTCTCGAGTTACCGGCCCAAAAATCCGGGTACCTATAGGCTGCAATTGGGTATTTAACAAAACCGCTGCATTACCATCAAAGCGGATTAACGATCCATCGGAACGCCGAACGCCTTTTCGCGTTCTCACGACAACGGCATTATATACATCACCTTTTTTTACCTTTCCTCGTGGAATAGCTTCTTTGATACTAACCTTAATAATATCGCCGATTTCTGCATAGCGTCTTTTTGAACCGCCGAGAACTTTAATACATTGCACTCTACGTGCACCGCTATTGTCCGCGATATCGAGCGTTGACTGCATCTGAATCATGGAATTCTTCTCCGTGTATTAGGCAAACACCCCTGCAAAAAGGTGGCGTAGTCTAACACAATACCTTACAAACAAAAAGCACGGTTTTAACTCAAAAAAACCGAACTCATTACTTATATTTTAATTAATTGGCACGCTCTAGAACTTCGACAAGACTCCAAGACTTGGTCTTGGAAAGAGGTCGACTTTGCGTAATTGTCACCGTATCGCCTTCGCTGGCTTGGTTTTTTTCATCATGCGCTTTGAGTTTGGTAGAACGCTTTACATACTTACCGTAGATCGGATGCGGCTCTTTGCGCTCGATCAACACAGTAATGGTTTTTTCCATTTTATCGCTGATAACTTTGCCTTGTACGGTACGAACAGCATTTACTTCTTCAGTCATTATTTAGCACTCTTTTGTTTCTCATTCATGACAGTTTTCACTCGGGCTATGTTTCTGCGAACACGTCTCAGCTCACTGTTTTGCCCTAATTGACCTGTAGCATGCTGCATGCGAAAATTGAACTGATCTCGCAACAAGGCTTCCATTTCTTTCCCTAGCGCATCAAGGTCTTTTTCTCTTAACTCACTGGCTTTCATCTATATCACCGTTCGTGTCACAAAGGTTGTTCCAACAGGTAACTTAGCAGCAGCTAGCTTGAATGCTTCTCTTGCCACTTCCTCGGATACACCTTCCATTTCATACAACATTCGACCAGGCTGAATTTGCGCAACCCAATATTCAACATTACCTTTACCTTTACCCATTCTAACTTCGAGCGGCTTTTCGGTAATTGGCTTATCTGGAAATATTCGAATCCAGATCTTGCCTCCTCGTTTGATATGTCGAGTCATAGCCCGTCGAGCAGCCTCTATTTGCCTAGCCGTTATTCGCCCACGGGCTGTGGCTTTCAAACCAAACTCTCCAAAGCTTACTTTATTACCAGTAGCCGCCCAACCGCGGTTCCTGCCCTTAAATTGTTTTCTAAATTTTGTACGTTTAGGCTGTAACATATTACTATCCTTTCACGGCCGGCGTTGCTTTCTTAGCGCTGTCGTCTTCTTCAATCTCTGCAGGTTTTTCAAAGACCTCGCCTTTAAAAATCCAGACCTTGACACCGATAATACCGTATGTAGTCGCCGCTTCTGCAAAACCATAATCAATATCAGCCCGTAGAGTGTGTAGCGGAACCCTTCCTTCTCGGTACCACTCACCACGTGCGATCTCTGCACCATTTAGCCGACCAGCAACATTAATTCGAATTCCCTTAGCACCAATACGCATTGCATTGGTAACCGCTCGCTTCATTGCACGTCGAAACATGATTCGTTTTTCTAGTTGCTGAGCAACGCTCTCTGCAACTAGCTGAGCATCTAATTCGGGCTTACGAATTTCTTCTATGTTAATGTGAACGGGAATCCCCATCATTTTGGCGACTTCTTTGCGCAGCTTTTCGATATCCTCGCCCTTTTTGCCAATTACAATACCGGGTCTTGCGGTATAAATAGTAATTCGCGCATTTTTCGCAGGACGCTGAATCTGAATTCGACTAACTGAGGCATGCTTTAACTTGCGTTTAAGATAATCGCGTACTTGGATATCGTTATTTAAGTAATTGGCATAATCTTTAGTTTCCGCATACCACTTAGAATTCCAGTCGGTGACTATTCCTAAGCGAAAACCTGTTGGATGTACTTTTTGACCCATTATCGGCTCCCTCTACTGATCCGAAACAGTCACACAAATGTGACTACTGCGTTTCAAAATTCGATCAGCGCGACCTTTTGCTCGCGGCTGAATTCTCTTTTGGATGGGACCTTCGTCAATCGTGACGGCGCTCACACGGAGTTCGTCAATATCAGCCCCTTCGTTATGCTCAGCATTTGCAATCGCAGACTCCAATACCTTTTTAATAATACCCGATGCCTTCTTTTGACTGAAACTAAGAAAAGTCAGTGCTTTTTCGACTTCTTGACCCCGAATCACATCCGCTACCAGTCGTGCCTTTTGCGGTGAAATTCGTGAATAACGTAGTTTTGCGTATACCTGCATTGCCTTGCCCTTATCTAGATTTTCTATCTGCCACGTGGCCACGATAGGTTCGGGTGATAGAAAATTCACCAAGCTTATGACCAACCATGTTTTCATTAATTAATACGGGAACATGTTGTCGACCGTTATGCACAGCTAGCGTTAAACCTACCATATCTGGAATAATCATTGAGCGTCGCGACCACGTTTTAATGGGACGTCGACTATTCTCCGCGACCGCCTTGCTTACTTTTTTGAGTAAGTGCGCATCGATAAATGGACCTTTTTTAATTGAACGTGGCATGCTTGTTCCTCTTAGCCAATGACTTTTATTATTTACTGCGACGACGAACGATGAGCTTGTCTGTGCGCTTATTTTTACGCGTTTTGTAACCCTTAGTCGGCACCCCCCAAGGTGACACAGGATGCCTACCACCAGATGTACGCCCTTCACCACCACCATGCGGATGATCTACCGGGTTCATCGCCACACCACGAACAGTGGGGCGAATACCCAACCAACGTTTTGCCCCTGCCTTACCAACAGATCGCAAGTTGTGCTCAGAATTACTAACTTCACCCAAGGTTGCGCGTCCGCCAGCAAGTACTTTTCTAAGCTCACCGGAGCGCAGTCTTAACATGGCATGCTGACCTTCTTTTGCAACCAATTGTGCGGAGGTTCCAGCACTGCGTGCGAGTTGCGCTCCTTTACCCGGCTTCAATTCAACACAGTGTACCGTGCTACCCACTGGGACATTACGCAATGGCAAACAATTACCCACCTTTATTGGCACATCACTTCCAGATACCAAAGTATCCCCAGCACTCACACCCTTGGGTGCGATAATATAACGTCGTTCACCGTCTGCATAACAAAGCAATGCAATGTTTGCTGTGCGATTTGGGTCATATTCGATGGTTTCTACGGTCGCAGGCACGCCGTCTTTGGTACGTTTCCAATCAATGATACGATAATGCTGTTTATGCCCACCACCACGATGTCGAACGGTAATGCGACCCGCGTTATTACGACCCGCATTTTGCTTTTGCTTTTCTAACAAGCTCGCATGCGGTTTACCTTTATGTAAATCATTATTGACAACCTTAACGACAAAGCGTCGTCCTGCCGAGGTTGGTTTTGTTTTAATTACTGCCATTACTGTTTACCTTTCCTGGCAAGCTACCTTAATCGGTACTCGCAAAATCGATTTCAGAACCCGCTTGCAACGCAACGTATGCTTTTTTCCAATGTGGCCGACGGCCTGCGGGGCCACGCTGCTTACGCTTTGTTTTGCCCTTCATATTGAGAACACGCACATCATCCACCTTGACCTCGAACATTAGCTCAACCGCCGCCTTGATTTCCGCTTTTGTTGCATCTCGTACCACTTTAAAAGAAACCAATGCGCCACTTTCGCCAAGAACAGTCGTTTTTTCAGAGACATGTGGCGCCAATAATACTTTCAATAATCGCTCTCGTTTCATCCCAACAACTCCTCGATTTTTTTCACTGCATCTACAGTCATTAACACTTTTTCATATGCAATCAGAGAAACCGGATCAATTTTCGAGACATCTCGTGCTTCTACTCTATGCACATTTCGAGAAGACAAATAAAGTTTTTCATCAAATTCTGCGGAAACAATTAAGGTATTATCCAAGCCAAGATCTTTAAGCTTAGTCAGCAATTCTTTAGTTTTCGGCGTTTCCATCTGTAAATTATCAACAAGAACCAAACGATCTTGTCGCACCAGCTCAGACAAGATGGAACACATCGCTGTACGCCGCATTTTTTTATTCACTTTATGCGAATGATCAACAGGGGACGAAGCAAATGTTTTACCACCTCCGCGCCAAATTGGACTACGAATAGTACCTGCTCGTGCGCGGCCAGTTCCTTTCTGTCTCCATGGCTTGGCTCCACCACCACTCACATCGGAACGACTTTTATGAGCACGGGTACCTCTTCTTCCACCAGCAAGATGAGCAACAACCACCTGATGTATCAATGCTTCGTTAAAATCTTTTTGAAATACAACTTCGGATACCTCAACACTCGAACCCGAATCACCATCTAGTGCAGCAATTTTTAATTCCATGACAATCTCCTCAAGCTCGCGTCTTAACAGCTGGACGAATAATCACATCGCCGCCCTTAGCGCCGGGAACCGCACCCTTAACTAAGATTAAGTTTTTATCAATATCAACGCGAACAACTTCGAGATTTTGCTCGGTGCAGCGGACATTACCCATCTGACCAGACATTTTTTTGCCTTTGAATACACGACCAGGCGTTTGGTTTTGCCCAATAGAACCCGGAACACGATGCGATATGGAATTACCATGGGTCGCATCTTGACAAGCAAAATTATGGCGCTTAACTGTACCTGCGAAACCTTTGCCAATACTGGTACCGGTAACATCAACCTTTTTCACATCTGAAAAAACATCAACGTTAATTTGCTGTCCAATAGAATGCTCATCACCCGCAGGAGCTGCTAAACGAAACTCCCATAAACCACGACCCGCTTCAGTATTTGCCTTAGAGAAGTGCCCAGCCAATTGCTTTGTTACACGACTAGCACGACGAGATCCTGTTGTCACCTGAATGGCTTCATAGCCATCCGTTGCAACAGTTTTGACTTGCGTTATACGGTTAGGTTGAACTTCAATTACGGTTACCGGCACAGATTCACCCGCTTCGGTGAAAATCCGCGTCATACCGCACTTACGTCCGATGACACCAATAGTCATTTTTATGTCCTCTTCACACCAATTCCGATTGACTGGCGTTGTATTTTAACTAACAACCCGATACATCAGGTCAATTAATACATTAATTCAGTTTAATCTGAACATCTACGCCAGCGGCTAAATCTAATTTCATTAGAGCGTCTACCGTCTTATCCGTAGGGTCTACAATATCCATTAAACGCTTATGCGTTCTCATCTCATATTGATCACGTGCATCTTTATTCACGTGAGGAGACGTCAACACGGTGAATTTTTCTATTTTTGTTGGTAACGGAATAGGCCCACGAACATGTGCGCCAGTTCTTTTCGCCGTCTCAACAATTTCTCGCGTTGAAACATCAATCAAACGATGATCGAAGCCCTTTAAGCGAATACGAATACGTTGGTTAGTCATTATATATTTACTCTATTATTACTCAATAATTTTAGCGACAACACCGGCTCCCACTGTACGCCCACCTTCGCGGATCGCAAAGCGTAAACCCTCTTCCATCGCAATCGGGGCGATAAGCTCTACTTTTATACTAATATTATCTCCCGG
>JALUUH010000047.1 GCA_027021445.1 Gammaproteobacteria bacterium | reverse complement strand
ATTGTAAAAGAAAAACTTTACCAAAAAAAATTCACTTGACAGGAGACTATAGGATGTCCCCAACTTTTCTAGGCTCTGTTCCACCGCTTACGTTAGAAAGCTTAGGCTGGCAGATCTCCCCGGGTAAGAACATGATCCTTCCCTGCACAACTACCTCATTTACCATCTCCCATGTTCTCCAGATGGGCTTCGTCATGTTGTGCTGACTCGCCCAGGGGTTCGGCCTTATATGCGGTTTCTGTACGTTAGCTCGCAGGTTTGCTCTCAGGCTTCCTTCAGATGGTCGGTCACCCTTACGCCCTTGCCTTCGGCTAGTACTTTTTAAAGTTGACAACTTTGCCTCCTTCCTGGAAAATGTACAGAGGACTTACACCCCATAAGATCATGCCCATGCCGGGCACACACCATGGCCTAAACTTGACCGGGTAGTCGCTGGTGCTTTTTATATCACGCTATTGCCCCGGCAAGTTAGGCTAGCGTTAACCGGAATGGAATGCAAAAGGATTATGAAAAATATTTATCTTGATGTCTGTACACTGTGCCATCCATTTGACAATCAATCCATAATGCGTATCCGCTTGGAAACTGATGCCTTTTATCTGATTTTGAGAGGGATCCAGAACGGAGATTATCAAATGATTGTTTCGCCAGTTCATCATGCGGAAATTGATGACATTGAGGTTTTTTATGAAAGAATGGAATTGAAAGCTTTATTGGAAAAGTATGGAAAAAAGAAGTCATTTCAACTGAAGGAAGTGCAAAGGAGAGCAGAGGAGCTTTATACATTAAAGTTTGGCGTTGCTGATGCAGTTCATGTTGCCTTTGCAGAAAAGAGTTCTGATTATTTTATTACTTGTGACGATAAGCTGTTGAAAAAATATAGGAAAATGAATTTCAGCCTGTCTGTAATGGATCCTGTCGAATTTTGCGTAAAGGAGGATTTAAAATGAAACAAGGGCAATATATAAAAGAAGAAAAATTGTTGAAAAAGGGTATTGATATTTTAATGGAAAAATTGGGTCCTGTAGAAACAAGTCGTTTTTTATCTCTTCCTGTCCCCAAAAGACTGGAGTCGGTTAAAAGGCATCATAGGTGGCAATCTAAACTTGAAAAGGACGAATTTTTCAATGATGTATTCGGCGGTTAAACGGCGTAAGGGAATAAAGGTAGAAAACAATGGGCCCCATTGTTCGGCAATTACGTTGCGCTCCATTGCCATCTGGTTACGCAAAATGTTAGTGCTAGGCAAAAATCCGCTGTGACGGATCTATGATTTCAATAAATAGGAACAAGGAGGACAGCATGTTTTTAAAATCACGAAACGTATTTTTGGGTGCAATACTGTTGGTATCATTCAGCTTTTCAGTCCAGGCACAGGACTTACTGACAGAAACCGACGAACATAAATCGATGCCTGACAAACAAGGACTGACATGGACGAAAACTAAAGTACACGATATAGTAGGAGCTGTTGCTGTGGGCTGTAGTCAATGCAATCCCTACACTGGTGACACCAGTTGCAACGCAAAATTACCGGTGTTGTGTTTCCTTGATGCCGAACTAAATAAACCTGCCAACCTTGATACTCCTAGCATATATCAACAATGGTCTGGAGGTGTAGTTGCAACAACCGATGCTGTTTGCGGTAATAGCTTCAAAAACATCAGAGATGCCAATAACTTCTGCGTACAGAACTTTGGCTCTGGCTGGCGCGTCGCGGAACATCACGATGGTTGGGGTTGGTCCTTTTGGGCTTATGGCAATGTCGGGGAAAACTTCGACGGTGAGCGTTTTTGGATCGACATCGATGATCAACCTAGTGGAACTTGCTGGGCACATTGATAGAATTTGCTAGAAAACTTTGGGGACATCCTATAGTCTCCTGTCAAGTGAAACTTTTTTGGTAAAGTTTTTCTTTTACAATCAAATAGTTGTGAATTCACTGTTTTTTTTGTACACATCTATCTACCACGTCTTTTGCTGTTGACGTTTACAGCTTTGACGGCCAGTCTCTTACTTTCTGCAAACTTTGCACCTAATTGTTACGTTTATACGGCATCCCACACAAAGGTGGCCGCCTATCACCCCTTATCCAGGTTGCAAAGTTTTAGTAAGAGCCCCCTGGCTATCCGTTTCTTTGAATACCCTTTCCCCTCGTCATACATCGCTTTGATCTTGTGTATCATTGTCCACCCTTTCAATATCTCTACCCTCTTGTATTGTTTTTAGGGGTAGCTTAATAGTTTTCTGTTTCTTTTGGCAGGAACAAAAAACAGCTTCCTGCCCCTGCCGGCTGCCGCTCAAGGGATGTAAAGCAGAGTTCCGCTACTCTCCACTCTGTTTTACATCCCTTTTTTCCTCTTTAGGGTGGGTATTTTTATTTGCTGTTTTCTGGTACTTTATAGTTTCCGGGTACACGATATTCTGACCCGTTTTCAGGCAATGCTTGTAAAACGTGCAGTTCCCACCCACCGCTCAACACGGTTATTACAAAAAATGCTTACGATTCTACCTGGACTTCTGTTTTAAACGAGAATTGAAGGACATTTGCTGGGAACTAAGGAGTTTGGGGCCTGATTTACGAGCTTATGGGATGACTGTGAAGTAGTTATATGCAGTATTTAAAAAAATAAAATTGATGAAATCAGTCGGTAGTATGATACTTGGAACATAGCGACTCAAGAGCTGATTGCAGTTCATTGGGCTCAAGCGGTTCATTAGGAAGCTCAGCTCCTATCATGCAGGCTTTGCCAATGATTTTCAGAAGACTTGTCACGTAGTAATTTACTATTTCGTTGGGAAATGAGTCAGGTGCATTTTCTATAAGTAAAGCGGCTTTATACCAACCATGCTTTGAGGGTGTAATTTCTGTACAACTATTTCCACGTATGGTTTTTATAGAGGCCCCTTTTGATAGGGCAAGAGACCTTACATCAAGAT
>JALUUH010000046.1 GCA_027021445.1 Gammaproteobacteria bacterium | reverse complement strand
TATAGATGTTAGGCATTATTACTCCCATCATTGCTCCGGTACTTGCACACCACTAATGAAATCTTGCGCTTCTTCTCTAATGTTTGAATATGTGGACTTTCCACGGTGGGAATAGATGATGCTAAAACCAGTATTTTTTCGGATAGGGTGCCTGCAATACAAGGACTCTGCTTGAAGAATCAGCACCTCCCTGCTTGTAGGTGATGTTTGAGCTTGCTTATCTTTTGTAACATAGTTTAGTCTTGCACAGGGGTAACCGCGATCTTCTGAATACTTAATATCCGATTCGATCATTTCATACCGTTTTGGATCAGTGTCTTTCTCAAATCCCTCTTTTATGAGCGACAAAAACTCATTGCTATTTCTTGTTTCTTCTAAGGGAAACATAAAAACCTGCGCGGCAAAGCTTTCGCCTGGCTCGCCTCCGCTACGGGCAAACTCCATTCCGGCTGAAGATGAGGTTACCAAATGCCAACCGTCTGAATTCGGTACTCGCACATTTATATAGCCGCCTTCATAAAGATACCCAGCAGGTACCGGCTTCGGTGTACGAGCAGGGCCAGTTGCACATGAAACTAGTGCAAGAGAAAGCAGTAATAGCACAGCACTCTGATATTTATTTTTCATTGGTGTATCCATTTCTTTACGCCTAACGGCAGGCTTAACCAGAGCCGCGTTTTTTGCGGCGTCTGGTTTAAGCCGTGGTTATTGCTTGGTTTGGCGATTGGTGCCAAGCCTGGATGCCCCACCCGCAAGCAGCCTTAATTTGTGTGCCTTGTTTCATTTCGCCATCCTTACCCGATAGGTGCCTTCAGCTTTTATCCAATTCCTGAGCCTTGCCCGGCATGTGCCTGCTATCCCGGTACTGGTTTGCCTTTGAGGTTGCACGGCCTTTCAGAATGCACATGCCGGGCAACACCTTTTATGGTTTTAGGCCTTCCAAGGAATAACGCTAGCGGTGAGGGGCTTGCCGTAGCGGGGTGAGGCTTGTGCTAGCGTAGCGTAAGCACAAACGAACACTGCGGAAGGCAAGTCCCTCTCGACCGCCATTGTTAGGCTAAAGTTTGTGAGCACAACTTTTAAAAATAGATTTTAATTCTTGTTCCGTTGGAGGCAATTCAACCCGGCCTCTAATACGAATATTCATCCATGCACCCGGGCCAAACATTTGGCTAGGACTTGAGCAGCTAATTGGGACAGATACTTTTACAACCTTACCCGTATCATCTGTTTCGTAGGATGCTTGGCCGTAATTACCTCTATTTTGACTTAAGTTGTCTATTTCTATATTTCCGACTATTTGGTATCCTGGAGCAGCCGAAAATGTAACCACCCCATTCTTTGAATGGCCCGAGCCACCAACCCCGGCCCCCTCGCATCTTACACTTCCCTCTCTAGAAAAACTTTGAATATTTTTGAATTCTTTTATCTTTCCATCCACACAATCATCAAATTCATCAGCAACCAGTGTTGGGGCTTGTAATATAGCAGCCACTGGAATCAACATTATTTTGCTTAGAAACTTCATATAACTATTCCTCCCAAGGCGTTCCATATCGTTCTTCCCAACGTAGCTCAATAGATTCAGGTTCAGTTAAATTTGATGATTCGTCCCGAGTTGATTGTTCTGATACTGTCTCTGTCTCTATTACTGGAATAGACAATTGAACTGGCAACTCAGGCACGGGGTTATTCTCAATGTATTCTTTATTTTCTTCTTCATCTGGGACATTTTGAATTACTGTAAAAGCCATAGCGTTCATGCTTAAAAATAGGCAAAAAAATACTATGAGCCTTACCCGCCCGGATTCTTTACGGAAAAACAAATACGCAATAATAGATACCGCTAGAATCAGCAGGCTAACTATCCCTAATTGGCTACTAGCTGATGCCTCTATAATCGAGGGTAGATTCTCAATGAGATCCTTCATCATTTATCCTTTTTAGCCTAACGTTACAAATAACCTGGCATTTTGAGGGCGCTAGCGAACAAAATGTCAGGTTGATTTGTTTTGTTAGAGTGCATTATTTTGCACATGACTTTGGATATGGCACATAATCTTCAACGCCTCTAACAGATGCAGTAGATGTTATTTTTTTATACTCATTGGCTATTGCTAATACCTGCTTAGATTTGCTTAAATTGCCACTTTGTTCTAAAGCCACGCTGTAGTCATGCATTATTATAGAATATGTTTTTGGATCAATTTCTTTGAGTTTAGACTCACCAACAGATAGAGCGCTTTCATAATAAGTTACAGCCTTAGAATATAGCCCTACATCAAAGCAGAATTGCGCTAACTCAGCGCGTATTGGGAATGTTTGCGGTGATTCTTTACCATATGCACTTTCATACTTGATTACGGCATCAATGAATGCCTGTTCTGCTTCTGAATACTCACATAGATTGCCGTGAACTTGGCCCAGCTTTTTTAATACTTGGCCTTCTGCCTCATCTCCCATATGCCCAAGGCGTGCATTTATTAAGGCTCGAGAGAACATTTCTTTTGCATGCTGAAGCTGGCCATTAACCATCGCCTCCTCACCAGCCTGGAAATAATTAATAGCTGTGCGTTCATTAATTGGGTTTGCACATGCACTTATAAATAACACAATGTTTAAAATAAGAAATATATTTCTCAAATTACTACTCCTTGCACTCTAACGGCAGGCTTAACCAGAGCCGCGTTTTTTGCGGCGTCTGGTTTAAGCCATGGTTATTGCTTGGTTTGGCGATTGGCGCCAAGCCTGGATGCCCCACCCGCAAGCAGCCCTGGCCTGTGCGCCTTGTTTCATTTTGCCATCCTTACCTGATGAGTGCCTTCAGCTTTTTTCCAATTCCTGAGCCTTGCCCGGCATGTGCCTGCTATCCCGGTGCCTGTTTGCCTTTGAGGTTGCACGGCCTTTCAGAATGCACATGCCGGGCAACACCTTTTATGGTTTTGGGCCTTCCAAGGAA